>NZ_NIZW01000010.1 GCF_002727185.1 Rhodopirellula bahusiensis | reverse complement strand
GTGGATACATCAACAAGAAATCGCAGGGCCCGCCCGGCTCGAAAACGCTGTGGCGAGGGATGAGCCGTTTCGCCACCATCGTCGAAGCATTCGCGGCATTCAAGCAAATGAGTTGTGGGGTATAAAAAGGCAAGAGCGCACATCCTACATGCGTTGAAACCTCGTTGGCGACTCGATCGACAAGCCTCAGCGGGAGGGGGAGTGCGAACCGTTTCTCACGCCAGCCCCTCACCCTCGCGTATGCCTGAACGGCGTCGCTCGAACCAGTAAATCGCTCTCCCAAAACTTCGTCTCGGGAGAGGTGCGGTGCGCAAAAGCAGCAAAAATACCCGCATCAACAAACTGCACGACCTCAGCCCACCGAAGTATGCCGCATGTGCGTTTTGCAAGCGACTCAACCGCTCGCGATTCTGCTGCGTTCGCCCATCCATTTGGGGAGCTCAGCCCGAATGGGCAATCGCCGTGGCTGGTGCGGCGACGCGATCCAGCCGGCTTTGACATTCGGACGTCTGCGGCTAGAATATTGCGACGGACTTGGAAACGACGTCCGTTGCTTCGGTCCGGAGGTATTCGAACGGGCTCAGCGATCCAATCGTGTGCAACACACGGTTTTTGCTGACACACCCGCGAATGACCTACCCGCTTTCGCCGACGCCGAATGATCGTTTCATTGCATTCGATGGCTGTCACCCCACCCCTTGGAGGTGAAACTGCGTTCGTTTGACCGGATCCAACGTTGGAATCGGGTTAACGAGACGGCGCCAGCGCAGAATGTCGTGAGATGGTCGGCCCCGATGCATGTCGCGTTGGCATGAATCGCACACCACTTTGTTTAGCGGGAATAGATGGAATGTTGATGACTGTGAGTTCGATGGCGACCGGATTGTTTTTGGCGTTTGGCTTCCCCGGCCTGCCTGAAATGCTAATCGTGTTGGTGATCTGCTTGGTTCTGTTCGGTGGCGCCAAATTGCCATCGTTGATGCGAAACCTGGGACGCAGTGCCAACGAATTCAAACGGGGCATGGCCGAGTCAGGCGACGACGAAGACGAAGCAACGGATCGCACCGACGAGAAGGCCTGAGATGTTTGGTCTCAGCCCATTTGAACTGGCCGTGATCGGAGTGATCGCGGTGGTCCTCTTTGGTGGCAACCTGCCGGAAGTCGCGAGGAAATTTGGCTCGACGTACAGCCAATTCCGACGCAGCCTACAGGATGTTCAGCAGCAGTTCCGTCAGGTTCAAGACGAAGCGAGCCGGGCGATGTCGATGGACACACCGCCCGCGAAATCCACGTCGTATGACGACGAAGAAGAGGAACCCGATGAACCTTCGGCACCCAAGTTCACTCCCCCGGAGTGATGCGTTCTCGCATGAACATCAGTTGGCATTCGCTGCGTCCGGAGCCAACTGAATTCGAACCGGTTGCTGCAGGTACGCCAGCAAATCACCCACATCCTCGGGCGACAACGCATCGAGGATGTTTTCTGGCATCAGCGAAACCGGCGACGCTTGCAAAGTCTCGATATCATCCCGGTTGACTCGCACAGCATTGCCCTCCGCCGTTCGGATGGTCACCGTATCGGGTGTTTGATCCTCTAGCAAACCGCTCAGGACCTGACCATCCGAAGTCAGCAATCGGTAGTTGGTGAACTCTTCTCGGATTGCCGCCGACGGATCGATGATGGCCAACGATAGAAAATCAAAATTGGACCGTTCGTATCCCGTCAGATCCGGCCCCACCTTGCCACCTTCGCCAAACAATCGGTGACAGGTGCCGCAATGCTTGGTGAACAAGACCTTGCCATGGCCGAGATCCGATTGCGTCGTCGACCGCACGAGAGCTTGCAACGCTTGGATCTGGTTTTGCTTTTCGGCGGGAGTGGCTCGCACGACTCCCCAGTGCTTCGCGACTCGTTCGCGCAGGGAGGGGTTCTCGAAGGCCTGCATTTGAACGACCACATCCGCGGGAACTCGCTCGGCGTTGATCTTGGCCGCGTCGATTTCATCCAACAACACCGACGCCCATGGTTCGCGACTGGAGAGAACCCGAATCGCCGTCTCTCTCAAATTGCCACGATCATCCATCGAGGATTGATAGGCGGATGCGACCCATGAACCAATCGCTTCACCGGGGAAACGCGAAAGAGCTTGCAGGGCGGCCAACTTGACCGCGCCAGATGGATCGCCCTGAAGTCGTCGCCGCAGGACCGCGAGAGCCTTTTCGTCTTGGATCTCACCGAGGGTTTCAATCAAGGCGACCTTGGTGCGGATCGGAGTCCCGGACTGCTCGATCAACTGCAACGCTTGCTTGATCGCTGCAGCATCGCCCTGACGCAAACGCAGCGGCAAATCCGATCCCGGACGTGACTCGCGGAAGACAGCGAGTTGTTCCCGCAAGGCTTCCGGCAACACCTCGACTTTCCGCCCCACAAAGGCTTCTTCAAACCCTTGAATCAGGATCGCCTTGGCATCGTCATTGGGTGCCATGGCCAACAACCTCGCACCGACCCGATAGCTTTCCGGGGTACCTTCCGCCGCGAAACGCCGCATCAATCGATTCAAGATCGTCTCACGGACCAACCGGCTCTTCCATAGTCGCTCGTCTTGAAACAACGCTGCAAGGGCGTCCGCGTGCTTTTCACAGTGAGCTTCCAGGCCCCACCAAATCAAAAGCGGCAGATGCAAGTCATCTTGGTCCGCATCCCGAAGCATCATCTCACGAAGGATCGGCAACGCGGGCTCGGCATCCAAACGTGCCGCGGTGGAAGCCAACTGCGACCGGACGTGCACGTCGTCCTCGTGCTTCGCCAGTTCGATCAAAGCGTTGTGTTGATCGCCCGTCACGGACCGTTCGTCGCCAAGCAATCGAATGGCCCAGCGGCGAAGATTCGGGTCGGGCTCGGAGGACAGCATGCAATGGGTCAACGCCTCGTCGCTGAGAACTCTTCCGCGTTGCAGTGCCCACAGAGCCAGCAACCGCCGCTCGTCCATCTCATCATTCAAGATTCCGGCCAGCGAGTCCTGTAGAGCCTTGGAATCCTCGATCCGAGCAACGATGGTCTCCAAGGTCAGGAACCGAATCGTGCGACTGGGATGTGCCAGCAAATTCAGCAACTGATCGTCCGTCATCGCGAACAAATCAAATCGAGTTCGCGAAGGCAGCAACTCGTCCCATTTCGAAGACGATGAAAGCTCCTTGGCGGTCAAGCGATAGATTCGGCCGCTGGTTTTGTGCCAGTTGTCTCGCGGGTCAACGTGCGTCAAACGCGTGTCGTACCAATCCGCGAAATAGACCGCTCCATCGGGCCCAACCGCGATCGCAACGGGCCGAAACCAGCGGTCGTCTGTCTCGATGGTGGTTTCGAAATCAGTTGTTCGAAACGTCGACGTGTCTTCGGTCAATTCACTGCTGATCACACATCGCTGCAACGGGTTGATGGCGATCGATTGGCCACGATAGCGCGGCGGCAGCACGTTGTCTTGGTAAACCACCAACGCTTGCGTGAACCGCCGGCGATCGCCTTCGGAACGCATATGTTGAAAGAAACCATAAGCATGCGGGTTCGTCAGCGGACCGTGCTTGCCCCACGACTTGGTGCCATAGCTGCCTTGTGGATAGAACATGCCACGCGTGCTGCCGTGGTTGGTCCCTGAAAACGTGAGCCCGCTCTCTTCGATTTCCAAACCAAACGTGTTGCCACCTCCTTCGGCAAAGATTTCAAACCGATGCGATTCCGGGTGGTACCGCCAAATGCATTGCCCCTGGAACGAGGTCGCTTGGTCCGGCCGGTCCGACAAGGGAGCACGAATGGAGGCGGTCGTGGTGCTGCCGTTGGCACCGTACAGCCATCCATCGGGACCAAGCCTCAAACTATTCGCCACCGCATGGGTGTCTTCCAAACCAAAGCCCGTCAGATGCACGGTCGGGTCGCCATCGATCTGTGCGTCTTGATCGGCATCGGGATAGTGCAGCAAGTACGGCGGGTTCATCACCCAAATCCCCGACGTGCTGACCGCGACACTGGTGGCGATGTTGAGGCCTTGGATGACATCTCGATGCGAGTCATACGAACCATCGCCGTTGGTGTCTTCCCACACCGTCACACAGTCCGCCCCAGCGACATGGTTCGGCGGAGCAACCGGCATTTTGTCAAACACGGCTCGCAAGTGCTGGTCGTAGCGAACCACCTTCAGTCCCGCGGGGAACGGGTACTGACGATACTGCACCACCCACATTCGACCTTTGAAATCAAAGCTGATGTGGATCGGCTGAGTCACGTCTGGTTCTCCCGCGACCAGTTCCATCTGCAAGTCATCGGGAACCTTCAAACGAGCAATCGTTTCGGCGGGCGTCGCGGGATCGGAACCGTCTCCAAGGTCGCCGCGTCCTTCAAACTCCCGCATCACACGGGCAACTTCCTCATTGCCCGCGGGAGAATCCTGGGACACGACGACGTTCCCCGATCCCCAACCAATCGCACACCAAAGAGCAACAACAAACAACCACTGGTTTCGCATTGAGTTCATAATCATACGTTGGCTCGTCGGCATGGATCGACTCATCGGGGTAGCAAGGTGTCGGCTACTAAGCAGGTCGGCAGGAATGATCGGGCATCATCATATGAGCCGTTTGGGCGTTAGCCCCGGTTATACGTGGGAGCAACGGCGATTACCGAAACAGCCCAAATGCCGAAAGACTCCTGCCGACCTGCTTAGTTTTTCAAACAACAGAACCATCCCCGAAGAAGACAAGCAGGAACCTTGATGCATGCAAGCGGTTGGACGCTCGCTTGGGATGCGAAATGGTACGGAGTTGATCCAACTTCCAGTGGCACAAGTTTTCATTAAAAACATCCTAGCTCCCCTCGCCCCGCTTCGGGGCCTTGCAGTTTTAAATGCTGTGCCAGTAACGCCTTGAGAACCCCGCCCGCGCAGCGGGAGGGGTCGAAAAGCGAGCGTTCAGCGAGATTTTCGGGGGAGGGCAATCCGCGCCGCTTCCCATGCTCGGCCCCCTCCCTCGCGTACGCCTGAACGGCGTCGCTCGACCTCCCCCAAAACTTCGTTTCGCGAGAGGTTCTCAAATGCTGAAACTTGCTAAAACGCGGCCTCGACAAACTGCACGACCTCCTTCGGGGAGAGGGGAAGCTTGTTGTTTCGCGCATCCACTATTTCACTGGCGTGATCACGACCGTGTGAGTGACTGGGACGATTGCATCTTGAATCGCCTGGACCAACTTGGCTCGCTTGGCTTCGGTGCTTTTGACCGCGGCCTCCAGATCCTTTTTGCCTTCTTCGCCATGGAAGATTTTCTTGATCTGAATCGTTTCAAACGCCTGTTTGGCGGCCACCGCTTGGTCGATCGCTTGAAACGCTTGGCTGAACGGATTGACTTCGAAGTGCTCAGCCAAGTTCACTCCTTCGGCCAATTCATCCTTCGTGAACTCTTGGCTGTGTTCTCCCCAACGGACACTTGCCTTGTCGGTTTCCAAACCGCTGACGGTCAGCAAAAACTGATTCAGATCTTCGCTGAACGGAACCAACGTCATCCCCGAACGGATGCTGTTTTCATCGTCAGCCTTTCCGGTCGCACAGAACGGATAACGATCGCTTTGAAAAGTCACTTGGTACGACGAATCATCGGATTTGATTTCAACAAGCGAATGGTGATCGCCGCCTTCAGCGGACGTCGCTGCCAAGTCCACCTTCAAATTCGCGATGGGCTCACGGATCCCCATCGATTTAAGAAAGCCATGAGCCATGATGACTTGGCCAGCCCAGGGCGGATGAATCCCGTCGTTTCCAGTCACCTGATAGGGTTTGTCATCGGTGCCATATTTCTTGGCCGCGGTGATTTGAGCGACATACATTGGCCAGAACAAATCCGCGAACGCGACGTTTTCTTCTTTTGCGATTTCGATTCCCAGGTCACGCAGCGTGCACAGGTTCAGGTTGTGTTCGTCCAACGTGCATGCAGGAGCCTTGACCCAGGTCGCGATTTTCCCGGCACAACCAGGTGATCCCAAAACGACTTTGACGCCGGCTTCTTTCAACCGCCGAACGATGTGTTGGTAATTGTCCTTGTACCAATGTCCGTTGTTGACGTCGTAGGCGCGATACCGAGCGTCGTTCATCCCGTAGCAGAGCGTCGCGATGGTGGGCTCGAAACGCAAGCAATCGGAATCTATTCGGCGGAGGAATCCTGCCGCGGTTTCGCCGCTCCATCCAAGTTGTCGTGTTTCAATTTCCAGGTGCGGCATGCACGCGGTCAAGTAAGTCTCGATCATCCGTGAATACATTTTCTGCTCGGTAATCGAATCTCCAATGATCACCAAACGATCGCCCTTGGTCAGCAACAGCGGTCCGATTTCAGGAGCCTTGGCCGGGAAGAACTTGCCGAACTCTGGATCGTCCGGTTTGGGCTCGTACTGGTACGGGCCGGACTCGGGGAACTTGGGCAGCGAGCTGTCTTCGGCTGATGTTGTTGTGGCGAAGACAGAAAACGCGACAAGCAAACCAATGCTTCGCAAGATTGTTGGGGGCATGGTGGGTCTCTTGATGACGATGTTGAGATTGAAATGGGGGAGATGAGGCGGGAAGTTGTTGATGGCCAAAGGCCTTTTTCAACGTATTTTCGTTTGGCTTGATGATGGCCGTTGGCCAAATCGATTTGGGATGTCTCTTTCAACCATGCTTGGTTTGTGAACCCCGCCCGCGCAGCGGGAGGGGTCGGTAAGCGAGCTTTCCGGGGGAGGGTAACACGCGCCTCTTCCCATGCCCGGCCCTCACCCTCGCGTACGCCTGAACGGCGTCGCTCGACCTCTCCCCAAACTTCGTTTCGGGAGAGGTACGCCATGTGGAAATCAGCCAAAAAGCAGTAGCAGAAAACTGCACGCCCACGAAGCGAGGCGAGGGGAGCCAAGATGATTGCGGAGCGTGAAGGTGTTCACATCGTCTGCGCGGCTTCATAACGAAACATCTTCTACTAACGACTCAAATCGGACGGTTGATTGGGGGCGATGCTCATGGGTGGGTTGCTGGGGTCGATCTTCTTGTGTTCCCAATACCAACCATCGGCCTTCTTTTCCAGAACGCGATGCTGGCTGTTCTTTGCCAGTGGGGCGGGATCCGAACGCACAAACTGTCTCAGTCGTTGAGCAGCATCCGCATGCTCGGCGTGCCCAATTAAGTTCTCGAATTCGTTTGGATCGTTGATGACGTCATAAAGTTCTTCGCTGCCATCGGCGTAGCGAATCAAACGATACCGTTCGCCCTTGATGCCTTGGTTGCCGGGGTTGTGATCGGTGATCGCAGGCGTTTCGCGAATTTGATTGGGGGATTGAATCTGCGCGACCAAACTCAGGCCTTCGACATCCTTCGGGGCGGGCAATCCGGTCAGTTCCGCAAGCGTAGGATAGATGTCCAACAATTCCGCTGGCGACTGCGTTCGTCCATGAGCGATCCCGGGTCCCGCGAAGATCAACGGCACGTGGGTCGACCGTTCCCACAGCGTGTTTTTTCCGGTGACATTCTTTTCGCCCAAGTGCCATCCATGGTCGCTCCACAAACAGATGATTGTGTTGTCGCGGTGAGGCGATTCTTCGAGTGCGGCAAGCACGCGGCCGACTTGGCTGTCGACAAAACTGATGCAAGCCAAATAGGAATGCACCAAGTTCTTCTGTTGGTCGTGAGCCTCCAACCAACTCATGCGAGGCTCGGGCAATTCCCAGTGCAGGTACCAACTGAACGGGGAACAATCGAGCCGATCATCGCTTCGATAAGGTGGCAACTGCAACGTTTCATCTTCGTAGAGTTCCCACCACTTCGGCGTGACATGACAGGGAACGTGTGGCAGGAAGAAACCACAGCTCATGAAGAACGGCTCGTCGTCGGGCATCGCGCTGAGCTTTTCTGTCACCCAGTCAGCCACGATGTAGTCGCCTTTGTCCTCATCGCGGTGATCGAACACTCCCCAATCCATCAGCGGATGATCGCCGACCGGTGTCATCGGGATCAGCTTCTTGGGCGGCTTCACACCGGCGACTCCGGGCGGACCAATCTCATCAAATTCCGTTTTGTCGCGGCCATAGCGACCGTGATAAACCTTGCCCGCGGAGTACGTTCGGTACCCATGAGCTTTGAAGTGCTGAGGCAACGCGACGCGATCCTTCCATTCTGGCAAATTACGAAACCAGGGTGCCAAGCCGTAGATGCCGGTCGTCGAAGGACGCAGCGAGAGCATCAAACTGGTTCGCGAAGAATTGCACAGCGGCGATTGGCAATGAGCGTTGGTGAACGTCATGCCACGTTCGGCCAACGCCTGCATCGCTGGCGTTTGGACTTGAGGATGCCCGCCCAGCGGTTCCACCCAGTCGTTCAAGTCGTCGATGCAAATCATCAAGACGTTGGGACGACCGGATGAATCCTGAGCAAAGGACACAGAAGCAAACAGCGTCGAGGCAAGGACGAAGCTCCAAACAAAAAGCTTGTTCATTTGGCTGAGGTGGGGCAGGGTGGGATGTGGGCGGGGAGAAGCGGAACGTGTTCCAGTGCATCATTGTGCCATCGACCTTGGGTATGACGGCTTGGGTACGACGGACTTCCAAGTCCGTCGAAAGTCATTGGCTCCGACGGACTCGGAAGTCCGTCGTACGCTCCCCTACCGTTATAGCTGCACCGTCTTGCCCGTGCGTGCACTTTCGTAAATCGCGTTGATCAACGCCACACTTCGCCGGCCTTCGGTGCCATTGATTTGAGGGCTGTGTCCCTCGGTGATCGCATCGAGAAAATCGTTGAAGACGGCAGTGTGACCGTGGTGACCGATCGCGGACGGGTCGCTGGCACCGCCACCCGTTTCGGTCATCCCAGCCATGCGTTTTCGGATGGCTTCGTCTTCTTCGGTTTCGTTGGCGAATTCCCACTGGGTCAGGTCTTCTTCTTCCAAAATCGCGCTGCCTTCGCTGCCACCGATCTCGATTCGCTTCAGTGCCCCGGGATAGGTCGTCGTGGTGGCTTCGATGACGCCCAACGCACCGTTTTTGAACTTCAACGTTGCGACGACGATGTCTTCGACTTCGATGCGTTCGTGAGTCATCGTCGATGCCATCGCGGACACTTCACTGACGTCGCCCATCAACCACAGCAACAAATCGACGGAGTGGATGGCTTGGTTCATCAACGCACCGCCGCCGTCGAGTTTCCAGGTTCCTCGCCACGCGCCGCTGTCGTAATACTCTTGGCTGCGATACCACTTCACGTAGGCGTCACCCATCGTGATTTTGCCGAACCGGCCTTCTTCGACCGCCTTTTTCATCAGCCGCGAAGATTCGTGGAAACGGCTCTGAAAGGTAACGCCCAGTTGCACACCGGCTTTTTCGCAGGCGTCGATGATTTGGTCACAACGTTCCTGAGTGACCTCAAGCGGTTTTTCGATCATCACGTGCTTGCCAGCTTCGGCGGCCTGGATCGCTGGTTCAGCGTGAGCCCCGCTGGGCGTGCAAACCGAAACAGCACCGATTTCGGGATCGGCCAGCATTTGCTCCAGCGTTTTGAAAACGCGACCGCCGTGCTTCGCCACAAACTCTTCGGCTCGTTCGGTGTTGCGGTTGTAACACCCCACCAAGTGCCCATTCGTGGAATCCGCGATGGCTTTGGCATGAAAATTGGAGATCATTCCGGCGCCGACGATGCCAATACCGATGCTCATGTTGTTTGTCTTTTTTGTGCGAGGAAACAGGGTGGGGATCGCTGAGGTAGGCGAAAAACTACGATCAAGATACGTTTTCATGGCGGCCTTCGTCACCGGAGGCTGTTTTGCACCCCGATTTCATCCAGGTCTCGTTCGCCGTGCCCACCGCTTCGAAAAACGCTTCCACGCAAAAGCTGCGATCCCTTCGCGATGTCCCGGCCATCCTGGACGCGAAAGTTGGGCTGGGCGAGGTCTTGGGGCGGACTCCCAAACGAAAGGCAAAGAAGTCGGACGGTCCGGTTCCGCTGGCGTTTTCGGGCGTTTGGGGCGGGATCCGAGGTTTGCTGGCCGCCACGCTGACCCGCCATCACCCGCACGTGCTGGTCTTGCTCCCGCAAGCCGTCGACGCCGACATTGTCGCGGGCGACGTCTCATCATTCGGGATCGAAGACGTCGTCGCGTTGCCGCTGTCCGCCGGCGACGGAACCGGCAGCTCCATCCGCGACGCCGATTATGCAGCACGATTGCAAGTGCTGCAGCGACTTCGTGCCCGCGACCAACACTCGCCAAAACCGCTGGTTGTGACCTCCTACATCGGAGCCGCCATCCAGCGAGTGCCATCGGTTTCGAGTCTCGAAAAAGCGACCCGCGAATTGTCGGTCGGCGACATCGTCGATCCCGAAGACATCCGCCGTTGGTTGGCCGAAGCCGGATTCGCGGCCGTGACTGCGGTCCAGGTACCAGGTGAATTCGCCAGCCGCGGCGGATTGCTCGACGTCTACTCGCCTGATCAACCTCAGCCAATTCGAATCGAGTGGTTCGACGACGAAATCGAATCCATCCGCCGGTTCGACGCCGCCACTCAGCGAAGCAGCGAAACGCTCAGCAAAGTCGAACTTGCCGCGATCGGAACCCAGCCCGTCAATAGCCCTTTCGCGGAAGAAGAGAACAACGACGAACCGCTGGACCTCGTTGTCGATGACACCGTGGGCGCCGAAGCCACGATCGTCGACTACTTGCCGGAAGACACCGTGGTGTTGGTGATCGATCCATCGGATTGTCATCAATCATCGAATGCCTTGCTCGCGCGAGTTGCGAAGACCGAACGTTTCGTTTCGATGAAGGAACTGCTTTCGGAATTGAAGAGCCACAAAGTCGTCACGGGCACGTCGCTGGCCGAAGGAGCCCCGACGGACGTCGTCGACTTGCACACCGCCAGCGCGGATAGCTTTGCAACGTCGCTGGACGAAACCAAATCGAAAGTCGATTCGGTCGCGGCCGGTCATGAAGTCATCGTGGTCGGTGACACTCCCGCCGATGGACAGCGACTGACCGAGTTGCTCGAGGACACCGACGCGGCCAAACAAGGTCGCTTGCACATGACGGTCGCTGACCTCAGTGGCGGTTTCCGTTTGACCGACGCAGAGATCTTGGTGCTCACCGGCGCCGAGCTGTTCCACCGCAGCCCAGTGCGTCGCGCGAAGACACGGACTCGCGGCAAACCGATCGACTCGTTCACGCAGCTCACGCCCGGCGACTTGGTGATCCACCTGTCGCACGGGATCGGGTTGTACCGTGGCCTGAACTCGATCGAAAAGAACGGCCAACACCAAGAACACTTGACCATCGAGTTCGACGGCGGGACCAAGATCCACGTCCCGGCCTCGCGAATTCAATTGGTCCAGCGATACGTCGGCGGAACGAAGAACCGCCCCAAACTCGCGAAAATTGGCGGCATCAGTTGGACCAATCAACGCAAGGCAGCCGAAGCGGCGGTCACCGACATGGCCGACGAGTTGCTGGAACTGCAAGCCAAACGCGCGACTCGGCTTGGCATCCCGATGTCACCGGACAACGAGTGGCAACGTCAGTTCGACGCGAGTTTCCCTTACCTGGAAACTCCCGATCAGTTGTCAGCCATCGAAGCACTGAAAGCCGACATGGAGGCCCCGCGGCCGATGGACCGGCTGATTTGTGGCGACGTCGGATTCGGCAAAACCGAAGTCGCCATGCGGGCTGCTTTCAAAGCGGTCTCGTCCGGTTACCAAGTCGCGGTGTTGGTCCCGACCACCGTGTTGGCCGAACAACATTATCAATCTTTCCGCGAACGGATGGCGGAGTTCCCGGTCGAAATCCGCAAGCTCAGCCGTTTCTGCACGCCGGCCGAACAACGCGAAACGGTCAAGGAAATCCGACGAGGCAAAGCAGACATCGTCATCGGAACGCACCGTGTCGCCAGCAAAGACGTTGACTTCAACAACCTCGGCTTGGTCGTCATCGACGAAGAGCAGCGGTTCGGCGTCGCAGTCAAAGAACGCCTGAAAACTCGGCACAGCAACGTCGATGTGCTGACGCTATCGGCGACGCCCATCCCGCGAACGCTGCACATGGCGTTGGTCGGGGTCCGCGACATCAGCAACCTGGAAACGCCACCCGCCGAACGAATGGCGGTCGAGACCAAGGTGACTCGCTGGGACGACAAGATGCTGCGTTCCGCCATCGTTCGAGAACTCAACCGCGGCGGCCAAATGTACTTTGTCCACAACCGCATCGGCGACATGGATGACTTGGCCGCGCGAATCAAAGCCATCGTTCCAGAGCTTCGAATTGGCATCGGCCACGGTCAGATGGTCGAAGGTGCCCTCGAACAAATCATGGTCGACTTCATCGATCACAAATTCGACTTGCTGTTGGCCACGACGATCATCGAAAGCGGACTGGACATCCCCAACGCCAACACCATGTTCATCGATGATGGCAATCGCTACGGGCTGAGCGATCTGCACCAATTGCGTGGCCGCGTGGGTCGGTACAAACATCAAGCCTACTGCTACCTGCTGGTGTCGCCGAACAAACGGCTCACACCAGAGGCCAGCAAACGCCTGCGAGCGATCGAAGAGTATTCCCAGATGGGTGCCGGTTTCGCGATCTCGATGCGAGACCTCGAAATCCGCGGGGCGGGCAATTTGCTCGGCAGTCAACAATCCGGCCACATCGCCGCGGTGGGTTACGAAATGTATTGCCAACTGCTGGAAGACGCGGTCCGGCAAGCCCAAAAATTGCCGCCCAAGTTGTCTGCCGACGTGGACATCGACTTGCCGATCGAAGCCTACCTGCCGGAAGACTATGTTCCCAACCTACGGCACAAGATCGATCTGTATCGCCGGATGACTCGGATCGAGAAAGCGGAGGATGTGAAGGCCATTCGCGAAGAGCTCGAAGACCGCTTTGGTTCGCCACCACCGCCCGCGGTTCGGATGCTGGAATTGTGCGAACTGCGGCTCGACGCAGCCTCGTGGGGATTAGTTTCGCTGACCAGCAACGATCGCTTCATCGTGATCCAGTACTCCAATCGTTCGCGGATGAATCAATTGGCGAAGAATTCCTCCATTCCTATTCGTGTCGTCGACCATCAAAAGGCATATATTCCGATCAAGGACTACGACATGTCCGATCCGGCCGGAAAAGCGTGGCTGCAACTTGCCCGCGCTGCATTATGGATTGGTTGACCACTCCTTCCTCATAATCGGACCCTGACATGCGTCTTCGAGCTTCTCGGCTATTGCTGGCGGTATTTTGTTTTAGTCTTGCCCCTGCCGGGACGCCCGTTCACTCCGCCGAACCGAATCGCTCGGAGTCGAGCAGTTGGAACCAGTGGCGAGGCCCCAATAGAGACGGCACGCTCGCTCAACCGACCGCCTGGCCTGATCGGCTCACAGGAAACATTGAGAAAGCTTGGTCGGTTGCTCTCGGCCCGAGTTACAGCGGCCCAGTAATGGTGGACGGGTTGGTGTTCACGACCGAAACGGTGAACAAACAATTCGAGCGAGTGACCGCCTATGACATCGCGACCGGCGAGTTGCGTTGGGAGCACCAATGGGATGGCTCCATGTCCGTGCCATTTTTCGCAGCAGCCAACGGCGACTGGATTCGAGCCACTCCCGCATGCGTCCCGGGGTATTTGGTTGTGCTGGGCATGCGTGATGTGTTGGTTTGCCTGGACACTGAGACCGGCGAAGAACGCTGGAAGATCGATTTCCCAGCAGAGACTGGTTCGGCTTTACAGCCATTCGGTGCGGCCTGTTCGCCGCTCATTCACGACGGAGCGGTCTACGTTCAAGTGGGCGCGGGATTGACGAAGCTGTCCTTGGAATCCGGCGAGGTCCTCTGGACGGTTCTTTCGGGCGGCGAGGACATGATGTCCCGCGGCGCGTTCAGCAGTCCCTCGATCGCGACGCTCGCGGGCCAAGAGCAATTGCTGGTTCAGACTCGCGAAGAACTTTGCGGCGTGTCACTCGAGTCCGGCGATGTCCTCTGGCGAGAAACCATCGAAGCCTTTCGCGGCATGAACATTTTGACACCGCTCGCCATTGGCGACTCCGTGTTCACGGCAGCCCACAGCGGAAAGAGCCAACTGTTTGATATTCAACGTGGCGACTCGACAAATTCCTGGGCAGCGAACGAGCGTTGGAATCAGAAGACTCAAGGCTACATGTCTTCACCTGTCGTGGTGGACGACCACGTTTACTTGCATCTCAAGAATGAACGTTTCAGTTGCTTGTCGGTCGACGATGGTTCGATTCAGTGGACCTCTGCTCCCGTGGGCAAATACTGGTCGATGATCCGCAATAAAAATCGTATTTTGTCACTCAGTGCCGACGGCAAACTACGCTTGATCGAAGCGAATCCCGATGAATTCAAGGTGCTCGACACTCAACAACTCGCTGAAGACAGTTGGGCTCACCTGGCGGTCTCTAGCGAAGCAGACCAACCGTTGATCTTGATTCGGGCTTTGAATTCTTTGACCGCCTACCGATGGAAGAATCCTTGATAACGAAACCGACTTCACCGTCACCAGACGCATCCCCCAGGTCTGTACTGGGCGTCGATGTCGGCGGTGCCAACTTGAAGTCGGTTTTGATCAACCAGCAAACGGAGGAAGCGACCGCCCGGGAATCGTTTTTTCCGATGTGGAAACGCCCGGAATCGCTCGCTGAACAACTGCGTTCGGATTGGGCATCGTTGCTAGCGGATTCGCAAACCGATGCGGATTGGATCGATGGCATCGCAGTCACGATGACGGGAGAGCTGGCTGATTGCTTCACCGACCGCCAACACGGCGTGACGCACATCGCTGAACACGTTCAGTCGGCGACGAAACAGTTCAGTCGCCGTGCCGAGCTCGCGTTCTACTCCACCGCCGGAAAATTCATTGGCGTCGATGCAGTCCCTTCGCAGGTCGACGCGTTGGCGGCATCCAACTGGCACGCCTTGGCTTCTTTGGCGGCGAACCATGTGGCTTCCGATGGAATTTTGATCGATGTAGGTTCAACCACAACCGATATCATTCCGCTTCAGAACGGACGCGTTGCAACCGATGCCAAAACCGACCACCAAAGGCTTCGTGATGGATCTCTGGTCTACGTCGGGTGTCGAAGAACGCCAGTGTGTTCCCTGGTCAACCGGCTCAACATCGATGGTATCGACATCCCGATCATGAACGAATTTTTCGCGACGATCGATGACGCGAGACTGATTCTGCGACAGCAACCTGAGTCCTCCGAAGACCTGGACTCCGCCGACGGAAGACCTCGGGACAGACAATCGGCTCATCGGCGACTGGCAAAGATGGTTGGCTGGGACGCAAATGAACTTTCCAGCGAGCAAGCTGATTCGTTGTCTCAGCAAATCGTCGCCTCCGCTCAAATTCAGATCGACCAAAGCCTGCAACGCTGGATCGAACGGATCAGCGGACAGGCGGACGAAAACATCACGCTGTTGCTCAGCGGACACGGCCAGGATTTGATCACTCGAACCAGCCCATGCAGCACAATTGACTTGCGTGATCGCTTGACGCCGGAAGTTTCGCGGTCAGCCCCCGCATTCGCGGTCGCTCGTTTGTGGTTGGACACCCACCGAGAGGTCCGATGAAACGACGTGTGATCAAACTGGGTGGCAGCCTGCTGACTCGCCCTCATCTGCTGGATGACTTTTACCATTGGCACAGCAACCAACCGCCCGCCGATGATTGCTTGATCATTGGTGGCGGGCAAATGATCGATGCGGTGCGTGAATGGGATCGATTGCGACCGGGCGATCCCCGAGCGGTTCATTGGCAATGTGTCGCGATGCTGGAACAATCCATGCGACATCTCGCGGCCGCGTTTCAAACGGACGACCGGTTCTCGCCCGTTGAAATTCTCGATTCAGAAGATGCGTGGCTGAATTACTCGACGCTTTCACGCGATTCCAACAAGTCGTCGGCGACGTTGAAATTCCTGCGTCCCGAGGTGGTCTACGATTCGGCTTCCAACGCTCCACTACCTGAAAACTGGTCGACCACCACGGACTCCATCGCCATGTGGGTCGGGCTGCTGTGCGATGCAAGCGAGGTCGTGCTGCTGAAATCGTGCACCATTTCACCGGCAGACGAACTGACGAATTGGATCACGAACGGAATCGTGGACCCAGCCTGCGAGGTCTTGGCTTCGCTAGAAAACAAGCTTCGCGTCGAACAGTTGCCGATTCAGCCGACCGGTTGAACGGGCACGCGGCGTTTGGAACGCCTATTGTTCTTCACGCTTTGCATTCTCGTTTCCTTGCTGCACCAACCGCAGTCGTTGAGACAACTGCATGTAGTTGGATGCTGCTCGTGGATCAATCGATTGATACAAGCGAGCCAGCGAGGCGTAGGGCAGGGGATAAGTCGGCTGAATGCGGATTGATTCCATGAAGGCCTGTTCGGCTTCGCCAAACCGACGAAGCTTCCCGCACGCCAACCCCAAGTTGTAATGATCGGCTGGGTTGCGGCGCAGTTTCACCAGACGCTGGTAAAGTTGATACGCTTTGAGATGCCGATCTTCAGCAGCCGCGGAGTTCGCCAAGCTTTCCAAAGCGACCTGAATTTCTGGTGTGGGCTGCTTCTCTTCCGACAGAACCCATTGCATCAGCGTTTGGCTTTCGTTTCGCAAACGCTGCACATCCGATTCGGAGCGATTCTCGTCCGGAAACAGCAAGACTCGGTCCAGCAAACTTGCCAACCGTGTTTTGGCTTCGATCAAAGACACGTGAGCGACACCTGAACTCGGCTCTGTTTTCTCCGCTGCCTCGATCGCGGACCTCAATCGATCGACTGCTAAGTTGAAGACAACGGCGTTGTCAAAACGGGGATTCGACCCCATCCACAGCCACTGCGCAATCGCGGTGGCTTCGTTCAATTCTCGCTGCCAGCTTCCGGACGGGGCTCGGTCGAGCAACGCGACTGCATCCGGCAACTCTGTCACTTGCTCGTCGTCGACCTCCCGAACCAGTGTTTTGGCGTCGCCCAACTCATTTGGCACCGCGATCCGGTGGTCGGTGATCGACACGTGGGGCACCTCGGTCTCGGATCGAGGCATGTGGCATTGGTGACACGAGTTCTCGTTTGTGTCCATTCGCACGGTCATTTCCTCGCCACAGTCGATGCTGTCGTGACACGACAAGCAATGATTCCGGTGGATCGTTTCCCGGTTGGAATCATCGACTCGTTGGTGAGGATCGTGGCACGTGACGCAGGTGAGAGATTCGGAACCTAAGTAGCACTCGCTGGCATGCATCTGACCAAAGTGACCGACAAACGTGGTCGAACCAGACTCTTTCTTCGGCGGCCCGACGTTGTAAACCAATCGCGTGGCTGCCAAGTCTTCGCCAGGACGAAACGACCACGAATCCGCACCGCGGACGAACATCTGAATGTCACCTTGCAAATGACACTGGGCACAGAGCGACTCCATCGAGTCACGCCCGAGTTCATTTGGGTGCACGATCGACCAATCATGAACCGCATCCAACTCAGTCGTATTGTTCGAATTCGCTCGCATCTGGTTTGCGATATCAACATGTTGACGACCGCCACCGTGACAACGCTCGCAGCCAATCGCTAGTTCATGCAGAACCGAGACACTTCGATTGCCGTCCACCCGCGACAAAGAACCCGCGTGACAGAACAGACAATCGTCAGTGACTTGCCGAGAAAAACCAAAGTGCGATGGCGAGTCATATCCCGGCGACATGTCGTACTCGCCTTGCTCGGTGTAGTGCGACAGCGGTGCCTGCAGCAGAGCATCGCCATCTCGGATCAAGTACGACTTCGCAAACGTGCCACTTCCCATCACCATCTCAACCGGGTAGTCGCTCAACGGCATCACGTAGTCCGTCTGCGGCAGTTCCTGCCACGATTGGTGCCGAACCAATTCCCCGTCATGCACGACCTTCATGCGTTGGGAACTGGGCTGGTGAAAAAACGATTGCAGTTCGGGTTCCTGCTTCGTATTCACTACTCGCAGAGATTCCGCGTGGGAGGTCTCAAAGAACGAGGCGGCACGATTGGGATGGCAGGCGACGCAGGCCTGCGAGCCAACCGCATCCTGCAACATAGGAACGCCACGGTCTTCTATCGCGAGAGGCACCGATGCTGGCTCCTCGAGAGTTTCAGGCTCCGGCTCGGCTGACCCTGACTCGGAGGGTGACGCCGCCTGGTCGGCATCGGGTTCGGAGGAGTCCGAATCATCGCTCGGCAAATTCGCTGGAGGCAAGACTTCCGGATCAGGCAATTTTTTCGAGCATCCCGCCCATGCAAGGCTGAGTACCAACCCGCACAGAAGCAGTCCCCGGTAGGTCGGTATTGTTTGCAAGAGACGCCTTGTCTGAGATCGTGGGACATCCAGCTTGGATCAGATCGGTTGGAGATCCGGAACCAAGTCGCGAGGGTCGGTCAAATCACCGCGTTCGGTGACTTTTTTCAGTCATTGACGGTTTTTTACTCGGAATCGACAATGCTAGCACGAGCCCTCTTCCCCCACACGCTTCGAATTGACCTGCCATGAGCTTCATTCAGTCACAAGACCCCGCCATTTGGGATGCAATCCAAGCCGAAACGATCCGTCAGCAAGACGGTTTGGAACTGATCGCCAGCGAGAATTACACCAGCCCCGCGATCATGGAAGCAACCGGCAGCGTCCTGACCAACAAATACGCTGAAGGCTATCCCGGTCGCCGGTACTACGGCGGCTGCGAACACGTTGACGTCGTGGAATCGATCGCGATTGACCGAGCCAAGGAACTCTTCGGTGCCGAAGCCGCCAACGTCCAGCCTCACAGCGGTTCGCAAGCCAACGCGGCTGTGTATTTGAGCTGCCTCGAAGTCGGCGACACCGTTCTTGGTTTAGATTTGGCCCAAGGTGGTCACCTGACCCACGGCATGAAGCTGAATATGAGCGGCCGACTTTACAACTTCGTCAATTACGGCGTCGATGAAGTCAATCATCGCTTGGACTTCGACCAAATCGTCAAACTGGCTCGCGAGCACAAACCGAAATTGATCGTCGCCGGTGCGAGTGCTTACCCACGCGAAATTCCTCACGACCGATTCAAAGAAATCGCGGACGAGGTCGGTGCAAAGCTAATGGTCGATATGGCCCACTACGCGGGCTTGGTTGCCGCAAAAATCCACAACAGCCCGGTTCCCTACGCGGACTACGTCACCACGACGACCCACAAAACCCTTCGAGGGCCTCGCAGTGGCTTGATCATGTGCAAGGATGAGCACTTGAAATTGGTCAATCGCAACGTGTTCCCCGGCACTCAGGGTGGCCCGTTGATGCACGTGGTCGCTGCCAAGGCGATCTGTTTTGCCGAAGCGATGACCGAAGAATACGCCAGCTACGGCCAAGCAGTCGTGGACAACGCGAAAGTCCTGGCCGAGACATTGATGGGATGTGGCTTGCGATTGGTCAGCGGCGGAACCGACAACCACCTGATGCTGGTCGATGTAACCGCCGTGGACTTGGGCGGCAAGAAGGCCGAAGCGGTCCTCGATGCTTGCGGCATCACCGTCAACATGAATATGATCCCGTTTGACCAGCGAAAACCGATGGACCCTTCGGGAATTCGAATCGGAACGCCCGCATTGACCACCCGCGGAATGGGCGGCGATGAGATGAAACGAATCGGCCAATGGATCTACAACGCACTGTCGGACTCCGACAACGCGGCACTTCACGAATCCATTCGCAACGAAATTCGCGAAATGGTGCAGGCTTTCCCTGTCCCAGCCGACACTGAATCTCCCGCCAGCATTGCCTGATCCGGCATCGCTCGTTTGGTCTCTTTGAAATCCACCTATCTCCCCTTCCTTTGAAAGCCGCCTCGGATGCATCGGATCCTGATTGCTGATGACAACACTGCCAACCGCGAACTGCTGGAGGCCTACTTGGTCAACATCGATTGCGAATTGGAAACCGCGGTGGACGGGGAAGACACGCTGGCCAAAGTCGCATCGTTCCAACCGGATCTGATCCTGTTGGACGTGATGATGCCCAAGCTGAGTGGTTTCGAAGTTTGCAAACAGTTGAAAGAGGCACCTGAGACCAGCAATATCATGATTTTGATGGTGACGGCTCTCAGCGAGTTGGGCGATATCGAACGAGGCGTCCAAGCCGGCACCGATGACTTCTTGAGCAAACCCGTCAACCGAATCGAGTTGACCAAACGGGTCGAGAACATGCTCAAGCTCAAAGGCACGACCGACGAACTTTCGCGTCTGCGACTCTACATCCAGGAAATGGAAGAGCGTTGATCCGGCCGGGAAGTCCCCACTCACGGGGACTCCAGCGGATACAATCGCTGTGGAAGTCTGCATTCCACGCTCGGTTCATGACTTCAGCCATGAGCCGCGAATTCGTGCGATTGTGACTGTAGAGATCCTCCCATTTCTTCCAGGCAGCCATGTTTGACGGTTCGCTCGACGCATTGTGCTTGTTGCCGCCCCAATTCGGTTGCGGGCGTCGAGGTGTCCCTCCCACGCCTCCGACGTTCCAGGTCCGGCGAGATGGCGATTCCACGATCGAATTGCCGACCCGGTTGTTTCTCGACGAAGCCCCGTGGCATCGTTGGTCGTCCAAAATCGCAAAGGCATTCGCCGAGCAACTCCAGCAACATGGGATATTGACGTCGTACTTGCACAGTGAACTCGGTGTCCAAGATGACGGCGACGACAGCCAAGAGTCCGAAGAAGTCGAAGCCCCGGCACACCCACTTCAAATGCTTCCGTATCGCAGCGAACGTTATGGGCTGAACGCAGACGATTTCGACACCGCGACGGCGATTGATCTACGTCTATCACCCCTTCGCGATGCCTCGGGCCGGTTCGCCTACAGCGCCGAACAAATTCGGCGTTGGGAAGCCACCCCAGAAGAACAACCCTTGTCCGGCGGTGGCTGGGTTTCCGCATTCACGCTCCCGCCGGATGTGCTGGACTTGGCAAACCTGCAGAACAAGATCCAACAATTGAGAAGCCTTGCTCCTCAGGCTGCGGTCCTGGTGAGCATCACTCCCGAATGGCTGTGGGAAAACCGTGAGACACTCGGTGCGATTCCGGCTGACGCCCTTCTCATCCGTGCCGGCCAAGTTTCTGTCGCGGGCCTTCCGTTTGCCGAACTGCTGCATCAGTTGATTCGCCAGCCCGACATCCCGCCAATTTGGCTGTCGCCACCGCGGTGGGAACAACAGCGAGTGGCTTCGGTCGACGACTGCGTCAAACTTGTGTCACTCGGCGTGTCAGCGATTGCGATCGACGGCTGGATGGACGAGGTGTTTGCGGCGATCGACGAAGTTCCGGAACCATCCATCTACTCAGGTAGCCCGGCTAGCCAACTGGACCACGCGATCACACCGATCTTGGAAGAATATCTCCTTCCGTTGGTCGAACGATTCACAGCGTTGATGACCACGATCACTCATTCGCCAAGTCTTGGTTCGTTCGACCAAGCCACTGCAGCCCGACTGGACATTTTGCACCTGGGCCGTTGAATCCGCGAGGTGAAACACCAACCAACGAAAACAGCCTTCTCACCGAAATGAGAAGGCTGTTGCGTATTAGGTCTTCGGCTGGGTTCAGTCTTCGATGGAAGCCGAACCAGCTTCTTTGCCCATCAGCATCATCAACATCGGACCACCGGAATTCCCACCACCGTAGGTGTAGCCAGCTTCCAATGCACGTTCGACGCGTTCTTTGCATTCGGTCAAGTGTGCCAAGCTATAGGCATCCATCTTGTTGCCACACTTTTCGATCGTCGATCCCATTCGGCTCGACAAAGTCCGCAATTGCATACGAGCCAAATTGCTGATTGGGTGATAGGCAGCCGTGTCTTGGCCTTCTTCCAACACCAAATCCACCAATCGCTGGATATGCTCCCGCTGCAAGTTGCGACGCAGCGAAGTGATCATCGGCTTGCGATCATTGCGATCCTCGGGACATGGCTGATCCAACTCTTCCCAAACCGCATCGCTGACCGTGTTCAGCACCTCGGGAAGCGTCAGAGCGTCCGTTTCCGCAGGCAGACGTAGCTCGTTGTCATAAACCCGACGCAAAGTCGTTGGGTTCATGATCAACGTCAACGTACTCGCCTGCATTCCCAACACTCGGTCGTGAATTGGCCAAGTCGCTTCGTTTGACATTCCGCCTCGACCACTGTCAAGCCATTTGTCGATGCCCAAACGTTCCAAAATTTCGGTGGTCAGACCGTAGGACTCGTCTCGGAAGCTGGTCTTGATCACGAACTGCAACGCGGCACGTTGATCGGCAGCAGGCACGACTTCGACGGGAACCCGATTTCCTGGATCGCCCTTCTTGTCTCGATTAACGAACGCGCCGCCAATCCAATTGGACATCATGCTGACCGCTTTGGTCTGGATGCCCAATGTCAGCTCATAGCCACGGCGAGCTTTCGCCCAACTGTCACCGTCTTTCACGAACTTCTCGAGCAGTCGGTCCCGATAGAGCTGAGCCAATCGCATTTGCTCTTCGGCGTACGTCAATGGATCTTTGCCGAAGTCATACCGGCGAGCGTACGGGTCAGGTCCGCTGGTGTCTTCGTCCGTGCAGAATTGCAATTCAGGCTCAGAGCATCGTTTCAGGATGTCCTTCAGCTTGGAATTGTCAAACGTGTAGCCGTATTCGATGGCCCAGAAGTCATACGGACCGATGTCGATCATGGCATAGTCGCCTTGGGTTTCACCAGCTTCATAGCGGTAGTTGATGGGGCAGTAATCCATCACCGATGCGGTGAACGTTTTCTTGCCCTTCAGTTCTTCGCTGTTGATCTCGTCGATCGTGTACAAAGCCGAAGCCTTGAAGTTGTGACGCAGACCGAGCGTGTGGCCAACTTCGTGAGCGACTAAGTCTGCCAACAAAGGACCGACGAACCATTCTGGAATTCCATCCAACAATTCGTCTTTCTCTTTGTCTTCTTCCTTTTCCTTCTCATCTTCTTTCTCGTCGTCGGACTCCTCTTCTTCCGACTCGTCCTCTTTGGCTTCTTCGTCTTGGTCATCTGACTTCGCATCCGCCTTCACGTCCGCGTCAGCCTCTTCGGATTCGGCCTTCTCTTTGGCGTCCTCTTCCTTCTTCTTCTCGGCTTCTTCGTCCGCCATCAGGGCCAAACCCCAATTCATGCGAGCGAATGCCAAGTCCATGCTGCGACCGGCAGCGGCCATGCAGAGCCCATTCTTCTGGCTGACTTGTCCCATCAGCCCGTCGAATTCATCATCGCCCAGAAGTGCTGGATCGGCTTGCGCCATCGCATAGCCGGCCATCGGTTGCTGAGCTTCGAGAGCGTACTTGGCTCGCAGAGCGTTGGCTGATTCCTTCGCACCCATTCGGACGCGAGGGTCCCAGTTGGGATGACTTCCCAACCACGCCAATGTTTCGGCACTCACACCTTCCATCGCCAATTTCGGCATCAGGTCGTTGTAGTTGAAGTTGAAGTGACGAATCCAACCGTCGGTCAAAATGATGTCCGCGTCCAAAATCTGGCCGGTTTCGGGATGGACTCGGCTGGGGCCAATCGCGGTGCCAACGTCATTGTTCAACCAACGAATGAAGTTGTAACGAACGTCCTCAGGATCCTTTTCCATGTGGATCTTGCTGACCGCGTCTTGGTACTCGATCACGATCGCGTCAACGATTCCAACTTTCTCAAATGCTTTGTTCCAATAATCGACACCTTGTTTGATCCAACGTCGATAACGGACGGGCGCTGTGTGCTCCACATAAAAGCGAATGGGCTCTTTGGGAGGGCTCAGTTTCAGCTTTGGATCGCGTTTCTCAAGCTGCCATCGATTGATGTAGCGAACCTTGGTCTCGTCGTCCTGATACTGACTCAAATCCGAAAACGAGGTCACGAAAAAGCCAACTCGCTCATCCGCTTCTCGTGGCTTGAAACCGCTCGAACTGCTCGGCACTTCGCTGAATGAATAGTGCAGGGTTTGCAGGCGACCACCTCGGCCAACCACCTCGAACGCCAACTCGACGTTTTCGGGGAAGACCTTCGCGGCTTCGACCGTGAACAATCGGCTGTTGGCCAATCGAACCGACGAACCGAAGAACGTAGTCGCATTTCCAATCAGCAAGCTATCCATGTCAACGACGGGGCCGCCGCTGGGGCCCATCGCCAAAATTGGCACGTCAAGCAAGACGCGGTCCGTGAACAATCGTTTGACCGATGCTTTGGACTCCGCGTCGCCGGTGGCGCGGATGTCCAAGTTCGGAGCGATCAATGCGAGACGATTGTTGTATCGACGCCACTGCACGACCCAGTCACCGGACTGCAGGCCGGCGTAGCGATCGCCACTGCTGAGCGTCAACGCGACAAAGTATTTCTTGCCCGCGAAATTTTTTGGCAACTCGGCAAGCACCGAAGCTTCTTTCTCGTGTTGCCAAACGTTGAACAAGCCTTTCTTGGCCTGTTGATCGGAAACTGGAAGCTGCTTGTAGCCTTCAGAAATTTTAGAGAACGGTGGCAAGTCGGCGGCGGAACTGGTCAACGCGCTTCCAACAGTTGTCACCGCGACCGCGGCGATTGTGGCCACGACACAGCAGATTCGATTCATACCCAGTGCTTCCAATGGTTCGTTCGAAAAAGGGAGGGAGAGTCAAGACTACGTTAAAATAAGCAGTCTCGGAGGGTTTCGTTCACCGTCTCTTCACTGTTTTATCCGATAAAGTCGGCCTGATCCAAATATTTCATGTGACCAATCGATACAAACGCTCGTTGAGCCGAGTTCGCAACCACACCGGAACAGCTAAGCGGCATCGGGACGCCTTTAGATGCAGCCACCCGATAACGGGTCTTCCTGGCGAATTATTCCGGAAACTCGGCCAGAACCAGTGGGTCAGTCTCAGTGTGGCGGTATCCAAGCAGACGATCGAACGCCGCTTGATCCTGCATTTGACAAATCGCCCAGACCGCAATGGCTCTCAATTCGGGGTCGGCATCTTTCAGCGTGGTGAACAGAAGTTCGATCGCTTTGAGCCGTTTTTGGTTCCCTAGAACGACGATCGCGTTCCGCAACATTCCACGTCTTCGCGACCTCCAAAATGGAGTCCGCCGGAATTGGCTCCGGAACTCCTCATCAGTCATCGAAAAGAGCGAGGTCAGCTCCAACCAGCCATCGTCTACATCGAGCGGATTCGCTGAATCACGATGGCCTCGCAAACCGTCCGGGTCATGCTGAGTTCGCGAAGGTCGACGATTCCATGGACAGACCTCCTGACAAACGTCACACCCAAAGACCCAATCACCAATTCCGGCACGAAGAGACTGCTCGGGAAGTTCCGAGTTCTCAATCGTTAGGTAACTGATGCATTTGGATGCATCCAATACGCCGGGGCTTGGAAAGGCGTCCGTCGGGCAGGCGTCTAAACAAGCCGTGCACGTTCCGCAGTGACTGGTTTCGTGCGGCTGATCGATTGGCAACTCCACATCCACCAAGACGCAGGCGAGAAAGAAGTAGCTGCCCAATTGCTTGTTCAGCAGCAACGTGTTCTTGCCACGCCATCCCAACCCCGCAAGCACTGCGACTTCGCGTTCCATCAGCGGTGCCGTGTCAACAATCCCGCGAGCATTCGCATCCGGGATCTCTTCACGGATCATCCGAACGATTCGCTTCAACTTTGGGTGAATCACATCGTGATAGTCGATCGCGGACCAGGTGTAGCGAGCCGTCTTGCCAAAGGCCAAACCTTCGCTGCCTCCGTTCGAAGGCATTGGCTCTCGAATTGCCGCGTCATAGTTCATCGCCAGAACGACGATCGATTTGGTCCCTTCGAGCACTCCGCTCGGATGTCGATAAGCATCCAACCGACGCTCCAAATAGTCCATCGAACCCGCGTAGCCGGATTCAATCCATTGCACGAGATGATGAAACCCTTGGCTGGTGACCGCCGGCGCAATCCCCATCGCCGCGAAACCTTCTGACAGAGCAGTCGCTCGAATCTGCTCAACCAAGTCACTCACGACAAACCGGCTTTTCGATCGCGAATGAGGAGCGAGGTCAAATCGCTGCGACGGACCGTGGCAACCAAACGGTGAGGTGGTTCATCGGTGACAACAGGAACGCAGTCATCTGTTGTCTGGCGAAACAACTCCACCGCATCCCGCACAGGTTGTCCAGGGTGCAACAACACCTCCGGAGGCGTCGCCAAATCACCCGCACGAACCAGGTGATCCGAATGCGGGTCGAAGAACGCTTGGTTGAGCAAATCAAAACGGATCAAGCCGACCACGCACTTCTTGTCATCCAAAACAGGAAACGTGTTGTCGTGCGAGTGCTCGACAAAATGAACGACCTCATTGAAGTCCGCACTTTCGGCGATCCCTTCAACACTGCGACGCATCACTTGCTCGACCCGCATGCGTTCCGACAACGCCTGCTTCTTACTCAGCAAACCCGCAGACCCTGCCAATCGAGTGAACACGTTCCGCAACGCTCCCAGCGGAGTCCCAAAGGTGTGGTGAATCGAATTCGCGATCGGCATTTCGCCACTACGCAGCACAGCCGCCCGTGTTAGTAGCGGCCCCAAGATTTCAAAGACCACCACCGTTCCCAAGATGATCGTTTGCACTTCACCAGCCATCTCTGGATTTCGCGAGGTCGCCGTTGCGGCGAGCGAAATGGCGACGCCGGCTTGAGCCAACATCGCCGGTCCCAACCAAGTCCGAACCTCCACCGGAGACCCCGTTCGCGACGCCATGAACCAAATGCCGGCGATCTTCCCGACACTTCGCAGCACCACATAGCCGGCACCGATCATGCCGACGTCCATCAATAAGTTCAGATCCAACTCGCTGCCGTGAACTGAAAAGAACACGACCGTGAGAAGCCCGCCAATCGAGTCCATTTGAGCGGTGATTTTTTGCGTCCCGCTGGATGAATTGACCACAACCAAGCCAACGACCAGGAACACCAACATGTACGGCAATTCCCATGACTCGCTCAGGCCAAGCATCAATGCCGACGCTCCTACAAGCAGCACCAACCAGCGGCGAGTGTGCATGATTTCGCAGGCGTAGCTGATCACCAAACCGCCAACCAACCCAAGCAAGAAGGCTCCACCAAGAGAGCGAACCAACAATGACACGGTCTCACCGATTGATCCAGACGCGTGGCCTCCGGCAACTTCGATTGCCAACCAAACCAACTCAAACGCGATCACCGCGACGAGGTTGTTCAGCGTCACGAGCGTGCCAGTCAGACTGGTCACCGGGCCTTCCGCGTTGGTTTCTCGCAGAACAAACATGGTCGTCGCGGGAGCAGTCGCGATGGCCAACGTCCCGAGCAAAGCCGCCTGAGCCGCCGACATTCCCAGCAGGTAAGTTCCGACCGTCACCAGAATGACGGTGAAAACCAATTCGCCGAAGGACAGCGGAATCGCACGGCGGGATATCCTGCGAATCTGGTCAAACGGAAACAAGGTGCCGAGATAAAACAGCACCAGCGCCATGGCCAGTTTCGTCAGCGGTTCCAGAACCAAATGATGCTCGTGAGGAATCACGTCACCAAAGCTGGGACCAAGAAGCAAGCCCGCGATCAAGTACGCGGTCACCTTGGGCAATCGCAAGAATTCACTGGCAAGACCAGCCAACAAACTGGCCGTCAACAGCATGCCCAAAGTGGTTGCAATGTGCACCATTTCGATGGAACCCGAGTGCGATTCGCTCGCAACGGCGCTCGCGTCAGCAGCACCTAACAAAAGGGTTCCGATGGTGTCGATCATGGCAACTAGCGAGCGAAGGGCCGAGACGTGAGTCTGCCAAAACCGGCAAGCAGGCGGTAGTTTAGCTAGATTTTCATCTCACCGACATAGAACCTTGCGGCTCAAATTGAGAAGCCCGCCGCATCCACTTGGACGCGACGGGCTTCGTCAAAATTCAATCATAGAGGACTCGCCGGATCATTCGTCCGATTCGGCTGGAGCGTCGGTCGCCCCATCCCCCGCGGGAGCCTCTTCTTCCACCGATGGTTCGGCATCGGAAGTTTCCGCTTCGCTCTCAGGCTCGGTGGCGTCTTCTTTCATCTCAGCTTCATCGTCAGCTTCGGCCACGGTTTCATCTGCGGCTTCTTCTGACTCCTCAGACTCGGATTCAGTGGTTTCAGGCTCTGTCGTTTCAGGCTCAGCGACTTCCTCAACCTCCGCATCTTCGGCCTTCATTTCGGCGTCTGATTCATCGGTTGATTCTTCTTCCGCCGCAGCCTTCTTCTCAGCTTCTTCTTTGGCTGCCTCTTCTTCCAACAGTCGCTCAGCAGCTTCCAATTCAGCCTGACGTTTTGCGGCCAGATCCTTCTGAGTCTGACGAACTTGTTCGTACATGTCTTGATCGACCTGTCCGTACTCGCCCATCAATTCCACGAAGGCTTTCAACGGGAAGTCCTCAGGCATCTCGTCCGAGTCGATGGCGATGCGATATCGACGCAAAGACTCATACAAATCCTGAGCCGTGTCGTCGATCACGAGGATCGGATAATCATCGAAGATCTCAGCCCAGACATCGAACGCTTCTTCATAAAGACCAATCGCCTTCTCGAGTTCAGCATCCGCGTTCGCTTTCTCAGCTTCGTAGATCAACCGACGAGCCCGAACGGTACGTTCTTCTTGTTCCGCCAGAGCCAATGTGTCCCAGTAGGGATAGTTGATCTGCTTGCGATAGCCTTCGGTTTTCAGAATCCGCTCGTCCAAATCCTTGATGTCTTCGACCAACTGAAGAGCCTGCAATTGCATGGACTGCTTGGTCGCACGAGCAACTGAGTCGTAGTCCACACTGATGGAGTCTTCCGCCTTGGATGCAATCGATTCCTGCGATTTTGTTCGCTCACCTTCGGGAGTCGACAAAGCATCGCGTTGTACCGGATCGAGCTTCTCAATCGCTTTCGCACGAGCCTTCAAGTAAGCGTCGCCTGCGACTTCTTCCAACGTGTCGATCTTATCTTCCCGCTGACGGATCAGTTCGTCCAACTGCCCGAGTTTGATCGTGAAGGCAGCCGTCGTTGGAACCGAGCGATTGCCAAACGCTTTCCAATCGGTCGAAGCCAATTGCCAAGCGTTTTGGGCTCGTTCGTCCAAGACACCTTCCGACTCGATCGCTTCAGCGTGCTTGAGACGCCATTTCGGCCCCGTCTCATAAAAGTTCAGTGGCGTTTGCCGACGAATCTGAACACCTGATTCAACCAAGTCATAACCGCGGTTCAGCCACAATCGACCAACCAACCAGTTGTCGGGTTTGTTCGTCGGACCACGAGCTTCCGGGCTGTCCACGGCAATGTCTTCTTCCAACAGGTCCTCGTGAAGTTTCTCGTCTTCCGAGAACAAACGTCGAAACTGTTTTTTCTCGTCCGACATCCCCATCTTCTGACCGTAGAACCAACCGGTGTACCAAACCAACCGAGGTGCTTTGCGGTTTTGGTTCACGCCCTTGGTCAGGAACTCGGTCCCTTCGCGGACCATCTCGTAGCGTTGACGATAATCGTCAAACTCAGTCGAGACGTTGTACGCCAAGTTGTGAGCCTGGAATTCCCAGACCTTGTCAAAGTGAGGCTGCAACAAAGCAATGTTGTTGAGCGTCGCTTTCAAACGATCCCACTCGTGCATCACGCGGTAATCGTGAGACTTCTTCCAGAGCAGCGATGCCGCCACTCCGCGAAGTCCCAACGAAGCGAGCTTCATCGTTTCACTGGCAGGACTGATTTCACCAAGATCGCTCTCGGCAATGTCATACTTGCCTCGCAATTGAGCCAAGCGGCCGCCGCCTTCACCTCCACCACCGCTGGGTTGCCCCAACAGGTACAAGGGAATCAGCATGACCACGAGGATCATCAGGTAGACCAATTTACGTCGCAGAACTGTAGTGCGATTCATGCCGCGATCTCACGCGATTTCAGGATGAAATAACTAACGATAAAGGCAAGCAGGACATACCCGAACGTTGCCGTGGCGTGCCGCGCGAGCAACGCACCGAAAATGTCAAAGCCCGATGCGGCGTATTCCGCCGTCTCGACCATTTTTGGAAGGTTGGGCAGTGCCGTCGCAATCGCGTCCAGCCCGTAGACAATGGCCGCGTCGACCGTCTTGATCACCTTCGCGGCAACCGTGTCGACGTCTAACTGTGTCGTCATCGCGTCCTGGCGAAGCAAACGAACCATCGATTCGATGGGCCCGCCTCCTCGTTCAATGCCACTGTCAATGTAGTGACGAGTATCAAACACTTGCTCCGCAGAGAATCCAAGCAACACACAAACGAATGTTGCGATCATCGCGACCGGGCCGGTCAAGAATGTACTGAACATCACACCGAACGCGATCACCATCGTCATCTGCAACCAAATCGAGCCGTAGGCCTTGGTGAGATTCCAACCAAATGAATTGTCGGCTGGGTGCAGGTAAACACCGCTCTTTGTCACACCCAAGTACTGGGCACGATCAAGGCAGCGAATGATGATCATGATTTCGCCTTCTTCGTTGACCAAGTCTTCGAACACGTTCAGCATGCGGGTTTCGCTGCCATCCGTGCCCTCGATCTCGAGCGGCAAAATCTTCTCGTCGACTTCGTACTCATCCACGATGAAAGCAACTGGGTTGCTCTCGATCGCCTTGTCGGGGTGCTTCATGGTGACCGAACCGCGAATTCCGGTCTCGATGTCACCTTTGTAAGAACGATACGCTCGCAACGAGAGGTCAACTGGAATGCCATCGGGATAACGGCTTTGAGTCACGTTGTCGAACGTGAACTCAGCTGTTCCGAGCGACCCGCCTTCGACGTAGCCGTGCTCGATCTTGCGATTGCCTTTGGCAACACCGATCAATCGTGCGATGCCAGTGCTGCTGTAACCACCAGCCAAACGTTCGTTGCCGACGTCGATGCCTTCTTCTTGCAAGTTACCCGAGCGATCACGGAATCGAATCGAACCGTAAGATGGAATCCGAGCTCGCAGAGCACCTTGTGGAGGTCCGATCTGGAACGTCCCATCGTCGCTGCGACGAACCACGTGACGGTGACCACGAACAATATTCGTCAGTCCTTCGCCTTCTTCATTCAGCTTGAATGTGTGCGAGTGAAATTGGACATAGTCCGTCTCACCCTCGTAGCCACCACCGGGCAGCTCGCGAACTTCGACGACTTCTTGGTGAGTGTGATCCAAACCGCGAACCACAAACACCCAGCTGAGCAGTCCCATCGGAACAAGGATCATGGTGCCAACGCCAACGAATCCGAGCATTCGGCCGGCAATGATCTCGGTCGCTCGGACAGGCTTGGTCACGATTGTGTAGATCGTTTTGTTCTTGATGTCTTCTGGCAGCGAGAACGCACTGATGAACAACGCGAGTGCCAACACCAAGTAGTTTGTCATCGTCAACACGAAGCTGACATACAGTCGAGCTGGGTCGTCACTCTGCGGGTTCAGGTACCAACCTGCCAGCAACAACAACACGACAAACAAACCGACGATGTAAAGAACTTTTCGCCGGAGAGCTTCTTTAAACGAAAGCCTCGCCAGCGCGAAGATGCGTCGCAGGCTGGTGCCTGGCAAGTCGAATCGAAAGAAGTCACGCACCGCACGGGCGACGGCGAAAAAGCCTTCTCCCGAACCGTAGCGAGATGACGAAATCACGTAACCCGCGATGAGCCCCAGCACGACGGCCAAAACCAACAACACAATTCCTTTCAGCGCGGCGCTTTCCAAAAACGCGCCGTCTCGAAGGAACCACTCGGAATACGACCAGAAATCTTCCGGTTGCAGGTTCATGCCTGTCCTCCGTCGCTGTCGCTGCTGCCATCATTGGCGGAAGCCGCTTCGGAACCTTGGGAAACGCGGCGAGCACCTGGTCGAGCCTCGCTCTCGCGGACAATGTTGAGGAACAAGTCTTCCATCGTTGCGGTTGGGTTGTCGATCGACTGAACCGTGCCACCGTGTCGAGCAATGACGTCAGCGATTTCGGTCTTGGCCGCGTCGGACAATCCCGTCGCGTGAACTTCGGTCACGTCTTGGACCTTCAACAGGTCGCTGACTCGCCCGAGTTCTTTCAGTTCGCCTTGGTGCAAAATCGCGACTCGGTCACAAACGTCTTGAACGTCGGCGAGCTGGTGGCTGCACAACAGGACGGTTTTGCCTTGGTCGCGAAGGCCGAGGATCAAGTCCTTCATTTCGCGAGTACCAATTGGGTCCAAACCGGTGGTTGGTTCGTCCAACAGGATCAGGTCGGGGTCGTTGATCAAAGCCTGAGCCAAGCCGACTCGGCGGGTCATCCCCTTGCTGTATTCCTTCAGTTGACGGTGCTTGGCACCTTGTAGCCCGACCATTTCGATCAACTGCGACACACGGTCGCGTCGCTCGGAGGCGGACAGGTCAAACAGTCGGCCATAGAAGTCGAGTGTTTCGTCCGCGGTCAAAAACTTGTACAGGTACGATTCTTCGGGCAAATACCCGATCCGCTCGTTCTTGCGGGTTTCGCTGGCATCTTGATCAAATACCAAAACTCGCCCGCTGGTCGGAAACAACAACCCGAGGATCAGCTTGATGGTCGTGGATTTGCCGCTTCCGTTGGGCCCCAGCAATCCAAAGATTTCTCCTGGACGGACTTCGATGTCCAATGACTTCAACGCGTGAACCTTCTTACGGCCCCAGAAGTCACGGTAAATCTTGCTCAGGTTGCGGGTCTCGATGACGACCGAGCTGGAGGCGTCGGCAGAATCCGGTGTCGCGGTTTGCGGCGCGTCAGCCACAGCCGCATTGGGTTCGGTACTCACGGATGAAGGATCCCGACTCAAAGAGAAAAGACGAATAAAATGGATGAAGGAGACTCTTCAAAAATCCGAGCCTACGGAGAAGTCCCCTACGCTACGAGGCATTCTCCCAGACGGTTCGGGGTTGTCAGCCATGGTTTCTATTTTTATCACTGCGACTGTTCGATTCCCGCATGCTAACGCCGCGCGGGCGATCCATGTCCCGGCGTCACCGACCAATTCACCCCGATCACGATGATTCAGAGATCGAAAGCAGATCGACCGTGATCTCGCGAGAAAGTGAAGCCTACCAAGCCGCGCTCGGTTGGTTGGTCGACCGAATTGATTACGAAAAGCTGGCAACCTCCGGTTCGCGATACCGTTTCACTTTGGATCGGATGCGAGATCTGATCCGCCGACTGGACCACGGTCAACACCTCGCGGTCGATCCGAACGAATCCTCCGCCGGCCCCCCATCCAGTGAGCAAGATTCCTCCACGGATGTTTCGGCGTCCGCAAAATCAGCAACCAAGTCACGCGATTCCGCCAACGTTCAAATCGTCCATTTGGCTGGAACGAAAGGGAAGGGCAGCGCCGCCACGATGGTCGCCGCACTGCTTCAGGCAGCTGGTTATCGAGTCGGGCTGTACACATCGCCGCACTTGGTGCATTTGGAAGAACGCTTCCGAGTCGATGGTGAAATCGCCACTCCGGAAGAGATGATCGGACTGATCGATTCGATGCGTCCGATCGTCGATGCGATGGCCGCCGCGAAAATTGGCGGCCCGTCGTTCTTCGAATTGACCACCGCGATGGCGATCGAACACTTCCATCGCCGACGGTGTGACATCTGGGTCTTGGAAACAGGACTGGGCGGACGCCTCGACAGCACGAACGTCTTTCAAAGTCACGCGACGGCGGTCACCAGCATCGGACTGGACCACCAAAATGTGCTGGGTGACACAGTCGAATTGATCGCTGCCGAGAAAGCCGGCATCTTCAAACACTCCACCCCGGCCATCAACGGAGTCCCCTCCGGTCCGGTGCGAAACGTGATCACTCAGATCGCCGAACAGGTTGGAGCGTTGCTGTCGCACCTCGAAACTGATATCCAAATTGAACCAAACTCCGACTCGGACAAACGCTGGGGCAGCAGTTTCCGCATTCGTGGACTCGGCGATTGGATGCCAGCGGAGACCAACATCGACCTGAAACTCGAAGGAACCCACCAGGTTCGCAACGCCGCCATCGCCTTGGCTTTGGTGGATTCATTGCCCGAAGTCACGCGAAAGCTTCGGGCTGAGCAACGCATCCATGAATGCCTCGCGACACTGCAGATCGAAGCTCGCTTGGAACGATTCGATTTACCCGATGATCGCGTGGTGTTGTTGGACACCGCTCACAACGCCGACTCGATCGAGGCGATGCTGAACGTATTGAATCACCGCATGGAAGGGCGACAACGGCATTGCTTGTTCGGCACCAGCGGCGACAAAAATGTACTGGCTATGCTTCAAAGAATGCAGCCGCACTTCCACCGATGGACGCTCACGCGATACGAGGGCAACCCTCGCTACCTGCCAGTGAACGACTTGCACCAAACGGCGTTGGATGCCGGCCTCGACACGAGTCAACTAACGCAATTCGAAAACCCGATTTCGGCAATCCAGAACGCGATCGATTCGCTGGCGGCGGGAGAAGTCCTGGTGATCTGCGGCTCGTTCTTCCTGGCCGCGGAACTCCGCCCGTGGTTGGTTCAGCGATGCTGCTCGTCGTCGGTCTCACCGGATTCGGAAGCTTCATCGCCGGGTTCAACCAACGCTTCGCCGGCAGCAAGCGGTTCTTCGAGCGGCTGAATCCCAATTCGAGCGGCACGTTCTTCCCATCGCTTGCGAGCGTACTGCTGCAAGTCAACTTGCGTGTCCGATTCGTCAACGATTTCCAGTCCGAGAAGCGTTTCCACCAAGTCTTCCAGCGTCACCAATCCGACGATGCTGCCATACGAATCGCTGACCATCGCCAAGTGGTGGCGTCCTTCCAAAAGAATTTCTAGCAGTTTCGGCAACGGACGATTGTGCCGCACCACCGCGACCGGCCGCGAAAATTCTTTGAGCATTCGATCCGATTGACCTCGCGTGTGAGCGAGCAACAGATCGACTTTTAGAACGAATCCAGTGATTCGATCGAGCTGCTGGTCATAAATCGGAATTCGCGAAACTGGCATGTTCACTACTTCGCCCGCTTGCATCGAAGGGCCGGACGCCGAAGGTCCATCGCCTTTGGAGTCGCTGTTCCCCGGATCTTGTTGCTTCGCTTGATCCGGCAATGCTTTTTCGAGCAAATCACCAACGGTCATCGTTTCGGGATAGGCGATGATGACCACGCGTGGGGTCATGATGTCTTGAGCCGTCAAATCGGGCAGACGCATCAACGACTGAAACACTCGCGATTCGTGATCATCTAATACGCCTTGTTGAGCGCCGATCTCTGCCATCGCGGACAATTCATCTCGGGTGAGTGTGTGGTGGCTCTTGCCGCCCGACAACACCTTGGTCAACTGCTCACTCATCCAAACCAGTGGATACAACAAGACGATTAGGTATCCGACCGAAGCCGCCACCATCGGGCCAAGCGTCCGCCAGTACAACGCACCGATCGTCTTTGGAATGATCTCGCTGAAAACCAACACCAACAGCGTCATCAAAGCGCTGGCGATGCCAACGGCGTGACCACCGTAGGCGGTGTCTCCGTACAACTTGGACGCTTCCGCACCGACGCCCGCGGCTCCAATTGTGTGAGCAATCGTGTTCAAACTCAGAATCGCCGCCAGTGGGCGGTCGATGTTGGCTTTCAGACGACTCAGCCTTTTGGCGGCAATCGGCTTGGTCTTTTCCAGCGTGGCAATGAAGGAGGGCGAAATCGACAGCAACACCGCCTCCGCCACACTGCAGTAAAAGGAAAAGCCAATGGCCGCGACGAGATAGATCAGCAGGAGCATGTCGAACGAATTCAATGAGAAGGAGACTGGTCTCTGGCTTGGCCATCATACAGCACACACGAGTCTCGTAACCGCCCACTGGAACCTGCAATTCGATCGCTCTTTCACGCTCAATCCAATGCGACAATGACTCGTGAGGATGCGAGCATGTCCGCCCGAACCGGTTTCTCGTCTCGTCGCGATTGTTAAGCTTTCCTGCCTCTCATCCCAACGTCACTCCGGCCAAACACCTTTTGTCGCTCGAGCTTTGTCATGCCTGAACCATCGATCCCTTCCGGAATCGTCGTCACCGGTGCCTCCAGCGGTATCGGCCGGGCGATCGCGATTCGATTGGCGGCAGCCGAGCAGGCCGCATCCAGACGCTCGCGAATTTTGGTTCACTACTGCCGAAATCGCGACGGAGCTGAATCCACCGCCGAAGCGATCCGTGAACAAGGTCAAGACGCCGATATCATCGCGGCGGATCTGTCCAACGCGGACGACGTGACACGTTTGGCGAACAAAGCTTTCGAAACGCTCGGCAGCATACGAACGTGGGTCAACAACGCCGGCTTGGATGTGCTGACCGGTGCCGCCTCCGAACGGTCGTTCGACGAGAAGCTTCAAAAACTGCTCGCCGTCGACGTCCAAGGCACGATCGCACTTTCTCGATTGGTCGGCAATCGACTGAAGCAGCAAACCGAGACACAGGCATCAAGCGATCCCATCGCACCATCCATTGTCTTCATTGGGTGGGACCAGGCTCCGCACGGGATGGAAGGCGATGCGGGCATGATGTTCGGCCCCGTCAAAGCAGCCGTCATGGCGTTCTCGGCATCGCTGGCACAAACGCTGGCACCTCACGTGCGAGTCAACACGGTCTCGCCCGGATGGACGCAAACAGCTTGGGGAGAAACGACGTCAGGTTACTGGGACGATCGCGCGAAGCAGCAATCCTTGATGAATCGATGGGGCCGCCCCGAAGACATCGCCGAAGCGGTTGCTTACTTGGTCGCTCCGGAGAATAGCTTCGTCACCGGTCAAAACATCAACGTCAACGGTGGTTGGAATCGTCGCTTTGACGCTCCGTCAACAACTCATCAATCAAATTCGTGATCTGATCGGCGGAAGCTTCTGGTGTCCGATCCGCCACCGACAACCGGGCTTGCTTTCGCATTTCCAAACGATCGTCGGCGTTCAGTTTTGCAAACGCATTCAGTGCGTTGCCTAGTGAGTCCGCATCGTCGATTTCATACTGCCAACCGTTTTCGCCATCGCGAATCAGCGTGGTCACGGCTTGGGCCCGTTCGTTTCCAATCACAACCAATCCGCTGTGCAGGGCTTCGTCAACGACCAGCCCCCATTCATCGCCTCGGGTCGGAAAGAACATGACTTCATGGTCGCGGTAAGCTTCGCGAATTTGTTCCGCGTCGCAATTGCCTCGCCAATCAACGATCAAGTTGTCCGGCGTCGCGGTCGCTTGCAATTCCGCCAACAAAGGCCCTCCGCCGATCAAAGTCCATTCGATCAGCACACCTGAAGACTGCCGAGCCACATCGATCATGTTCGCCAGTCCTTCGCGAACGCCCTTGCGATCGATCAGCTGACCGACCGTCAGGACGCGTACTCGATCGGCGGATTGGTTCAGCAGATTTCCCTTGTAAATTTTGGTGGGGTCGGCCGCGTAATGAAACGGAGCCAACCGAGATTCCGGCACTCCAAGTTCAATCAACCATTGCTTGCACTCGGGACCGTGATAAGTCACTCGATCCGCTCGAGAGAGCAACCATGACCGCTGTGATCTTCGCAACCAACCCGAACGGCTTTCCTCGATCCAGGGTGATGTACTAACCGCAATGATCAACTGACACCGTCGCTTACGAAAGCCGAACCAACCCGAGCGAGCACAATGCATTGCCGCCATCATCGATCGCATTCCAAGTTCCGCCGAAACCACCACGTCGGCACGAGCCCTGCGAAGCTGCTTCAGCGTGTCGACGGGGAAATGCACGTAGTTCACATCGCTGTAACCGCTCGGATGATGATCGGTTCGCGTGCGTGTCAAAGTTCGCTGCTGGCGGACATCCAATCCACCGTCTTCCGCTTTCCACGAACGATTTCCTTCCATCGCAACCGACAACAAGACGATCAACTTGCCGACTCGTTCATTCCACGCTTGCGCAATCGCAATCACATCGGGGGCGAAGAAGTTCAGCAAATAGACGACCGTTGCCGACGAAGCCCTTTTCACGTTGTCCCCGGTAACCCTGGTTGCCCAATGAAGTCCGCTTGCGAGTCATCCACGCCCGCTTGTTTGCGTTGCGAACGCTCCGCTTCGATCACGTCCACTTGGCGTGCATCGACCAGCACCGGATAGAAAATGCACGCTAACCAAACCATCGTGCAAGGTCCGGGAAAGGTCTCAAGCACTGTGTCTTCGGTCATGCATGACAACACAGTGAAAGCGGAAAAGGCACGAAGCAAAAGCTGTTCACCGCCAAAGATCAGATACACGTTCCAAAGCAGCAAGCATGCCATCAATGCTCCCGCAATCAAACCGCCTGCAAGCGATGCATGAAGCACCGCGTTGTGTGTTGCTTGCGAATGCTCCAGCATCAAACTTGGTGCCGCGTTGAAACCGTGACCGATGATCGGACGGTTGGCAATCAAGCTGATGCCCTTCGCCCAAATTTCGGATCGCCCCGTTCCGCTGGTGATTTCCTCCGCGTCGCCGGACTTGGATACTTTCGCCAGTATCTTGCCAACGAAGTGGTCTTCGCGACCGGTCGCATAAATGGAGGTGACACCGACCACTCCCAGCAGCGCAATCAATGCAATCGCTGAGACACCCAAGCGACTGGTCAAACGATCCAAGAATAAAATGCCCATTCCAAACGCTCCCGCCACCAACGCGGTGCGACTCCATGCCAAGTAGGCAGCGAGCGCAAAACAAGCCGCCAGCGGCACGGCGACATTCAATTGCAAGGTGCCCCGACGAACCAAGTACATGGTGGCGATCCCGCCTAACACCATCGCTCGTCCGACCGCGTTGGGATGAGCCGTGCCGGACATTCGGTTAACGACCAAACCATCGGCAAGCAACTCCGGAAACAATCCGTACTTGGGGACGAACACATAAAAGAACAAAGCCAACGTCATCGTCGCCGCGACTCCAACCAATATCGCGGTGACCATGCCTCTCAGTCCCAACGTGAACAACGCGACAATGATGAACGCGACATAAGTGACGTTGATCAAGGCGACTGCCAACGACGCTCCACTGATCGCAATCGGCGTGGCCAACACGACGAGAAAGAGGATCGTCAGCAACATGACCGGCGGCAACGTTGTCAACGTTTCTCGGACACTCGCGGACGTCAGCACGCCATAAGCACCGACGACGAAGGCCATTCCCGCGACCAACAACTTGCAAGCCACCTGCCCGTCCAAGCCGACCGTCATGGTCTCGGCGTCAGAAGAAATATCGAGCGGTCCAAAGAAGGTCGATAGAGCGACCAAAAACCAAGTCGCCACCGCCAGCAACGACGAGTCCTTCCAAGCCGTTCGTATTTGCTGGGTGAGATGCAGCATGGCGATGCGGAAACGACTCGAAAAAGGCCGGCGGGATCAGAAAAGGTGCGACGCTTCAGCTTAATTGGCCACGCAGTATTTCGAAGGCGTGTTTTGATTCCGAGCCAACTCGGCGTTCTTTTCGGGCGGATTTCAACCATTTTTTCGGCAAGACCGCTTTCCACCACCCTTTAGCTCCGAAACACCTGCCAGATCGAGCTCATTCAGGACGTTCATTGCCGCGAGGTCGCTGATCCAACTGGCACGACTGATTCGTCTTCGCATCTGCGTCAAAACAGCCTCTCGCGAGCTTTCGGGTTGCCTTCCGCATCTGGGCATCGAAGTTTAGAATTCGCCAAAACTTGTTCCGGAATCGGGCCTTTTCCCCTCCGGAACCTCCTCCCATCACCCCAATGCAACCGAGCCGCCTCGAATGACTGCATCAGCCCAAGGTGTGCAAACCACTTCCGCAAAATCGTCCGCCAGCCACCCCGAACGGGTGTTCAATTTCTCGGCGGGACCAGCCACCATGCCTGAATCGGTGCTGCGAGAAGTCCAGGACGAGATGCTGTGCTACCCCGGCGCGGGCGCGTCGATCATGGAAATCAGCCACCGCGACAAATTGTTCGTGGACGTTTTGCACGATGCAGAATCGACGATTCGCGAATTGCTGAAGATCAGCGACGATTATTCGGTGATGTTCATGCAGGGCGGAGCCACACTGCAGTTCTCTGCCATCCCCGCCAACTTGCTTCGCGGCAGCGGCAAACGAGCTCAATACATCCAAACCGGATCGTGGGGCAAAAAAGCCGTCAAGGAAGCCAAGAAGGAAGGCGACGTCGATCTTCTTTATGACGCGGCGGAATCGAACTACGACCACGTGCCGTCGGCATCCGATTTGGCGTGCCCCGACGACGCTGCCTACATGTACTACTGCAGCAACGAAACCATCCAAGGCGTTCAGTTCCAATCCGAACCAAACTGCCCCGACTCGGTGCCGTTGGTCAGCGATGCGTCCAGCGACTTCCTATGCCGCCCACTGCCAATCGAAAAGTACGGGTTGCTCTACGCCTGTGCTCAGAAGAACGCGGGACCAGCCGGCGTGTCCGTCGTGATTATGCGAAAGGACCTGCTCGAGAAAGCCGATCCGAACATTCCCGGTTACTTGCACTTCAAGAACCACCACGACAACGACTCGGAATGGAACACTCCACCGACCTTCGCGATTTACGTGCTCGGCAAAGTCGCTCGTTGGCTTCGCGATGACATGGGTGGGCTCGAAAAAATGGAGTCCATCAACCGCGAAAAATCGCAGCAACTCTATTCGGTGATCGACTCCAGCAACGGCTTCTACCGTGGCCACGCACAAACAGATTGCCGCAGCCTGATGAATGTCACGTTCAACTTGCCCAGCGACGACCTGACCGCAAAGTTCATCTCCGAAGCGGGCGAGCACAAGCTGGCCGCACTCAAAGGTCACCGCAGCGTCGGCGGCATCCGAGCGAGCATTTACAACGCGATGCCTCGCGAAGGCGTCAACGCTTTGGCGTCATTCATGAACGACTTCGCCAGCAAGAACAGCTAAGCAATCACCCCACAAACCATCCATCCCCCCTCAATCTCAGTCCCCAACATGCATCGCATTCTCGTTCTGGATGACATCGCCCAAGAAGGCATCGATCTACTCGAAGCCACCGAAGGCATCGAATACGAAATTCGCACCAAACTCAAAGGCGAAGAGCTTCGCCAGTCGCTCAACGAGTTCGATGCGGCGATCCTTCGCAGTGGAGTGACCATCACACCTGAATCACTCGAAGGCAACACTCGCCTTCGTGCTCTGGTTCGCGCCGGCGTGGGAACCGACAACATCGACAAACCAGCGGCGACGCGTCGCGGGATCGTCGTGATGAACACGCCCGCCGGCAACACCGTCAGCACAGCGGAACACACTTTCGCGATGCTGCTGGCAATGAGCCGCAACATCGCCGTCGCCAACCAAAGCTTGGTCGAAGGTCGTTGGGACCGGAAGAAATTCATGGGCACCCAGGTTGCCGGCAAAACCTTGGGCATCGTTGGCATGGGCCGCATCGGTCGCGAAGTCGCCTCGCGTGCTCAGGCGTTCGACATGGACGTGGTCGCCTTCGATCCGTTCCTGACCGATGACCAAGCCGAATCGTTGAAGGTTCGCCGCGTGGCAACCGTCGACGAAATGCTTCCGCAGATTGACTACCTGACCGTTCACACGCCGCTGACCCCCGAAACTCGCGGGCTGATCGGCATGGAGCAACTCGAAAAAGTCAAACCAGGCCTTCGCATCATCAACGTCGCTCGTGGCGGAATCTACGATGCCGAAGCAATGGTCGAAGGCTTGAAGTCGGGCAAACTCGGCGGCGTTGCTCTCGACGTTTACGAGAACGAACCTTGCACGGACAGCCCGCTGTTCGGAATGCCCGGTGTCGTCTGCACTCCTCACTTGGGTGCCAGCACGGAAGAAGCTCAAACGCAAGTTGCAGTGGAAGGCATTCACCTTTTGCTGAGCTACCTGCGAACCGGCGAGATTCGTCACAGCGTCAACGTGGCATCGCTCGATCCGAAAACTCTGGCTGAACTTCGCGGCCACCTCAACGTGGCTCACCGCTTGGGTCTCTTCCTCAGCCAACTGCACGGCGGTGGCATCGACCACGCTCGCCTGACCTTCCGCGGTGAAGTTTCCAGCAAAGACACTCGCGTTCTCAACAACGCGTTCTGCGCTGGATTGCTGGAACGAGTGGTGGAAGACGCTAACGTGATCAACTCCGAAATGTTGCTTCGCGAACGTGGCATCGAACTCACCTGCGAACGGGTTGGCGACAAAGGCGCCTTCACCAGCAGCATCACTGCGGAAGTCAGCGGAAACGGCAAAACGGTTCAGGCCGGTGCCGCGATCCTTGGCCACGACATGCCTCGCTTGATCTTGGTCAACGGCTATCGCTTGGAGTCATTCCTGGACGGCAAACTGTTGGTATTCGTCCACAAAGACGTCCCAGGCATCATCGGCCGAGTCGGAACCACGTTCGGCAGCCACGGAGTCAACATCGCTCAAATGGCCGTCGGCCGTGAAGGCAATGCTCCCGGTGGTGCCGCCATCGGCGTTCTCAGCCTAGATGGCGAGGTGCCAACCGCTGCCCTCGACGACTTGCTCGCGATCGACGCGATCACCGAATGCCAAGTCATCGACATGCCCGGTGCGGGACAATTGCCAAGCTGGCTCAGCTGAGTAGAAAGCCCTTCGGCCTATGAGCCGATTTGGCGCTGGCCACGGTTCCCAAGCACTGCCGCGGCAAATGCCCAAACGGCTCATGTGCCTACTCTTGAGTGCCTGTGCCGACTGTTCTTCGATTCGAAGTCGCGCAAACATCAAAAAAGGCTCGGTGTAATCCACCGAGCCTTTTTCGTTTTGAGTCAGAGCTTTGCTTCGCCGTTCTTAGCGAACGATGCGATCAGCGGATATCGCCATCACGTGCGGCGTGTCGATTCCTTTAAGGTACCCACTTTCACCCGTCACCCGAATCGTTGCTCCCAGGTGTGAGTGCACATCAACACCAGGTGCCGGTGTGACGTAGGCAAGCGTACGACCGCCACGATCGGTGATCGCGTACGGAGGACGAGTTGGATCGGCGGAATAAACCTCGACCAAAGTTCCCTCATGAACGGGCAGGGCAGCCGGCACAGGAGCGGGAACTTCATGAGCAACATTCGCGATGCCCTGAGTCGGAAGCGTCGATTGAATGGGCGTCATCACTGGCGTCTGAGCACCGAAGCCAATCCCGGCACCCGTCGTCGCGATTGGCGAAACGGGTGAATGGATCGTTGGAACCGGCGTCACAGGCGTGGGCAATCCCAGCGTCTGAACGACGGTCTCGCCATCGCGACGTTGAGCGACCCCTTGGTATTCCCGGCAACGAGTTGCTAGAGCATGCAATTGCAATCGCTCAGCGGCCTCGGCCACCAAGCCGATCTCCGGTGCCGATGCTCCGCGAGCCATCAACTTAGAGAACAACACGGGCAACGATGCCACATCAGAGTTAGCCACATCTCGCTGCACTCGTTCCATTTGAGCAGCCGCGATGGTTCGCAACTTGGGCGGGGCAGGCGGGAAGATTGCGGAGACTTGCTGGATGCCAGACGGCTGCGTTGGACTTGTGAGTCCACCGGCCATCGCGATTGATCCATTCCCATCCACCATCCGGGGACGCGAAGTGATGGTCATTCGCGAATCCTGCATCACTGGCAAAATTGTTGACGCCGCAGGTGTCGGTGTCGAAGCCAAATTCGTATTGGGCTGAGATGCTTGCACGACACCACTGCCGACGACTGCTTCGTTCGGCGGCACTGATTGGTTCGAGGTAGCCGGAACGGTCTCGTCATAACCTACCGTGGCAACATCCAAGGGCATCGATCCGGAACTCGCGACGCGGTGTTCTTCGATCGGAACCAAGTCAGGGACTCGGCGACTTGATCGCGTGATGGGTTCTAGGTCAGCCAGTTCGTCGGATCCGCCGCCGACCAAGGACTCCAGGCCACGAGCGATTCGATCCGAAAGGCTTCGTGGGTTATGATCGGCTTTCTCTTCAATCTCGGCTCCGGGGTGGGCCTGCTCTTCATTGCGACTCAATCGAGCCACGCGTTCAGCCAATTCGCGACGCGGGTGAGCACGTTCGGCGTCACCGCTTCGAAGATGTGAGTCAGTGTCCAGGTCCCAATTTTCATTTGCGACATCGGCTTCGAACTGCGTCATCGCAACGCGAGGTTGCTGGCCAGCGGGCGTTGGTTCGGTGTTTCCATCAGGCAGAAACATATGTTGGGCCGGTTCGGGACGCTTCAAGCTGGCAACCAGTGCTTCCGCGGTGGCTGCCGTTTGATCGCGATGAATCCAGCGAAATTCGCCGGATGGAGGCACCACGCGGTACCAAGTCTGCGGCCCATCGGGTCCTTCGCGTTCGCTGCTGCCGACGATCGTGACTTCTTCGCCTTCAGCCAATTGAACTTGCCAACGATAGCGGCGTGCTCGACCGAGGTTGGTTCCAATCCAGGCGACAGTTTTATCTTCGGTAACCTTGGCGGTCCCCAAGACGTCGGTCGCGGACTTTTGTTTCGTTTGAGCTTGCTGGCTCAGCTTGACCGCATCGGCGGCGATCCAGCAGAAACTCTGCTCCACCGGACGCACACCCAACCAGCCCTCGCTGGTTTCGACGTAGACTTCGAGTTCCTGCCCGTGCCGCACCGATTCGGTTTTGTAATATTCGCCCGATGGCCCACAGCGAAGATGTGCCCCTTCGTCGGACACGAACACCAGGTAGGGCTGACTGACCGTGTTGGCAGAGCCGTCTTGGCCGTTCGCGGAACCGGCAACGGTCGCGATGCAAGCGAGGCCGCCCCACAGGAGCTTCAGGGCGACAGTCGACAACGACCCTCGGTGCGACGAGAGGGTGGCGGTGTGTTCGTTCATCAAAACACTGCGTGTGACGCGGAAAACCGGAAGGTGCCGCCCCCAGACCAGCCTGATGAGACGGCAATGCCCCTGAAAAACGGGGCATCACACCGATCGATAGCGAGATTCCCGCCTCCACGACAAGATCAATCGCCCGCCGACGACTGGAAACTGGAAAGGGATTCAATCAGCCAACCGCGAGTGAGCAGGCGAGATCAGATCCGGTCTTCCGCCCCGTTGGCTTGCAACGCAGCAACGATTTCTCGAACCCGCTCTTCGGAAGTCTTGGGCGCCACCAGGGTCGCATCAGGAGTCTGCACGACGATCAGATCATGAACGTCGATCGTGGCGATGGTATGGCCGGGAGTCCCATGAACGATGCAGCCTGTGGAATCGACCCCGACGTGCGTTCCAACGACGGCATTGCCAAATTCGTCTGACGGATGCAATCGCGAAACAGCCTGCCAGCTTCCAACGTCGTCCCAGTCAAACGGGGCTTCGATGACCACGACCGGCGAGTGCCGTTCCATCACAGCGTAGTCAATCGACTTGCCTTCAATGGCTGCGAATTCCTTCTGCAGCACCGCATCATATTGCTCGGTCCCAATCGCGTCCGAGATCGCTTGGATGTGCGAGTACATTGCGGGCTCGTGCTGTTTGAGAGCATCCAAAATCGTTTGAGCTTTCCACAGAAAGATTCCGCTGTTCCATGAAAACGTCCCTTCATCGAGGTATTTCTTGGCGGTCTCCGCATCCGGTTTTTCTCGGAACGTTTTGACTTGGTATGCCTCGTGACCGTTGATCACCTCACCGCGTTGGATGTAGCCAAATGACTCGGCCGGATAAGAAGGCTTGATCCCGAACGTCACAATCGCATCGGGGTGCTCTGCCAAAACCGCTTCGCCGCGGCGGACGCCTTCGGCAAATTTGTCATGATGCAAAATCACGTGATCGGACGGGCAAACCAACATGACCGCGTCGGGATCTTCGTGAGCCACCAAAGCTGCGGCTAATCCGACGCACGGCGCGGTGTCACGCCGACAAGGTTCGCCCACGATCGTCTCGCGGCGAAGTTCCGGCAACTGCTCCGCGATCGGGTCGACCAACGCTACCGAAGTCAGCACGTGAGTTCGTTCCGCCGGAATCACGGAACTGAGCCGATCTCGCGTGGCTTGGATCATCGTGCGTTCGCCAGCGAGCGAGAGCAACTGCTTTGGCTTGGCTTTTCGTGAAGCTGGCCAAAAGCGAGTTCCGCTGCCACCTGCCATGATGATTGCGTGAAGCATGATTCGGGTCCGGAGTGAAGTTCAAGTTGAATAAAAAGACGAGTTTCGCGGCTACTGTCCCGAGCCATCGATCCGTTCCCGCAACAATTTCAGTGCGGTGGAGAAGATCTCGACGTCGGGGGCAAGCTCTGCGGCACGTTGTAATTGCTTTTCTGCCGCAGGCAAATCACCTGACAAATACAACGCCAAACCGTATCGGTACTGAACGTCCGCGTTGTCAGAAGCCAGCTTTGCGTCACGCCCCAACAAAGGCAGTTCATCCAGTCGAAGCTGGTTGGCTTTCTCAGATGCCTGCTTCATCAACGCATCGAGCGTTCCGCTGCCACCAAACAATTGCACAATCGCTGACTGAGCCGCTCGGGACTGGCCAGCGGCAGCCACCAATTGATCCAGCATCGCGGCGTAATTCGTCCGCGGACCGGACATCTCCGGCTGAACCCGAATCGCGTTCTCATAGGACTGCACCGCTTCCAAGTAGTCCCCACGTTGTTCACTGAGCGAGGCCCACGCCATGTGCGCACCAGCTCGATCCGAAGCCACCATCAGCTCCTCTTTGATCGCATCGATCGCTGCATCAGCCTGCTTCTGCCGCGTTCCCGAAAGAGTCTGATAGCCGCCCGACGAAACCAATGCCTTGGTCGCTTCGCTGCGAACCAACCGAGAAGGATCCTTCAACAGTGGCGTCAAAATTTTCACGGCGTCCGATGGACTGCTTGCTCCCATCACGCGCGCCGCCGTCGCCCGAAGAATCGGATGTTCATTCGGATCCTTCAGCACCGTTTTCGCAGCCGAGATCGCTTCTCGGCCACGACCGCTCTGCAGAAGCTCATCCAGCGTTGTCGCACGAGCCAGCACCGGAGCGATCTCCGGCGGCTGTGTCACATACCGCAGTGCTTTGGAAACGCTGGCAGAGTCGCCCGTTCGCAGTCCCGCCAAGATCTCGCCATAGTGCGCCGGAGTCTGACGGTTATCGCCATACCACTTCTCACAAGCTTCCTCGCACCACTGATCCGTTTTCGAGATTGCTTCGGCAATCTCGTCGTCGCCTTCCGAAGCGGCCAATAGCCAATCTTGGTACAGCGTAAGCGAGTCTCGTTTGTCCGCGGAGATGCTTTCGAGCTGATCCTTCACATGGCAACTGCTGCATGCGTTCGGCGTCCCAATGGAAACAGACAGATCCGGCCGGGGAACTCGCAAGCTGTGATCGCGACGCGGATCCACTTCCATGTAAGTCGTGTGCGGCATGTGGCAATTAACGCACTTCGCACCTTCCGATCCAACAGCATGGTGGTGGTGCGAGGGCACGTCGTACTTTCCGGCCGCGTGTTGGTGGCATGAGGTGCAAGTCTCATTGCCGGGATGCTTCAATTCCAACGAGTGCGGGTCATGACAATCGGTGCAGCGGATACCCTTGTGGAACATTTTGCTCTGCACAAACGATCCATAAACGTAGACTTCGTCCTTGATTTGCCCGTCATCATGGTAAGTGTCGCCGCGAAGCAATTCTAAGTTGAAGTGGCTGCAAAACGGATCACCCGCTTTGTAGTTCGCATCCATCACGCTGCGTCGACTGTGACACGGAGCACACGCTTCCAATTGCCCGGTCGTGTCTTCGCCCTTCAGTTGAGCGAGCCCATAGCCATGGTGGCGATCCCAAAACAACGAGTTCCCACGAGCCATCTCGACATGCAGACTGGCGGGTCCGTGACACGCCTCGCAGCTGACATCGATCTCTGAAAACGTCGTGTGATACGTCAGCGTCTCGACATCGTGATTGGTCTTCAGATTAGTAGAGTGACAATCCGCGCACATCGTCTGCCAACGTTGAGCGACGCCGGTCCAGTGCAATGGGTCATCGGGTTCGAGCTTTTCAGGCACGTCCGGCGGACGCAAGTAGAACCACTCTTTGTTCTGTGTATCCCAACTGATTCGAAGAACTTGCAGACGTCCGATTTCATCTTCGCCGGATTCCGGATCGCGATCAAACTCCACCATGTACTGCTGAAGCGGATCGACTCCAAAAACATACTTCACTTCGAAATCTTGCATCACACCGTCGGGTCCCTCGGTATGAATCATGAATCGGTCACCATCCCGAAACAGCCTGTTTTGCAATCCATCATGTTCGAAGATCACATCGTCGAAATCGCCAATCACGGTTTCGTCGGTCGCCACATCCATGGCCAAATCGTGATGCGATCCTTGAAATGCCAATGATTCCGTTTGGTGACAATCGACACAAGCATCTCGCCCGACATAGGTCGCCACCGCAGATTTGGGCAGGCCGTTGAAATAGTCCGCCGCAACAGCACCCGTGATCAATACGACCAATGAAACGAAGACCAGAGTCAACGGTCGCTTGAGTTGATTTTGAAGGGCGAGGAGCATGAAAGCCGAACGGCGAGGGGAAGGGGCGGGGCAGATCGAGCCATCAGCAAACGATCTCCCGGGCGGGGAGTGACCTACGATTTTACTCGCTGGACGCTTTCAGACCACTCTGCATCAGCTCAACCGCACGCAGTCGCATCTGATAAACAAGACTTTTGACCGGCAGCATTTCCGTCTTCGTGTTCGCACTATTTTTCCCGTTAACAATTCGCGGTGTTCGATCGGTATCCGAAGCCTGTGTCGCATCTTCCATCATTCGTGCCGTCGCTAGCAATTGTTCAGCCAAACGAAAAGATTCAGTTGAACTGCAAGCCTCAAACGGCTCGCTTTTTCCCGAATCAGGAGCTTCTGAAGGCCGGCCAACCAAATCGGCAAGCGGATCGAATTCTGAATCCAGAACCGATCCATCTATCACGCTTCCGCGCTCATGAATGATTCCTATCACATCGTCCAATGCCCCATCACCGGTTGGTGCGAGCATGTCGCCGTCGAGTGCTTTCTGGATCTTCTCCGCTGCTTTGTTGGAGGCCGAGCCCTTCGGCAGTTTGATAGCTGGCAACTCGATCTCCTTCCAATCATCCGTGGGCGGCTGAGCAATCACCGCTGACGCGATTGACATCAGCAACACCGCGGGCAGCAACTTGCCACACAACCAACTTGCTCTTTTGAGTGAGACATTCATTCGGCCATCCATTGGGCGATTCATCGGGTTCCATCCTGTTCGGGCGGCGGAGACTTGCGGCCTGGCATCTGAGCCGGGGGAACGGCAACGATTCGCCCACCGCCAGGAGTGCTGGCAGAGACCAGTCGTGAAGTTGCCGCCGCTCTTCGGCGAAGCGGAGCCAAAGCTCGATCCGCATGCATTGTGACATCTGACAACAACGCGTCCACTCGATTTCGCAGAACACCCGAAGCGGCAAGTGCCGGAATCGCGACCAGCAGTCCCCCGACCGTCGTGACCAACGCCTGGTAGATGCCTTCGGCCAAGTCCCCCGCACCGGCGGCACCGCGTGTGGCAGCAACCTGGCGAAACGCGAAAATCATTCCAGTCACTGTTCCGAGCAATCCAACCATGGGCGCCAAATTCGCGATCATCGCCAAATAGTCGATCCGCCGAAGCATGCGAGACGACTGATCGACCAAGGCGTCCTCAACGGACTTCTCAACCTCCGGCCAACCGTATTCGCGATGATTCAAACCGACCGCGATCACGCCAGCTAGCACGCTAGGGTTGTTCCGCAGCAAGGTTTCCGCCTCCGCCAATCGCGAAGACTGCAGAGCCGCCGAAACGCCCTCGCTGAGCTTGTCCGGAACCACATCGCGTCGACGAAGCGCCAGCGATTGATCCACCACCAAATAAACCGCTGCGATACTGAATGACAACAGCACGAACAAAATCATCAACCCGGGAATGCCGCCGCTGGTCACAATCGACCAAATCGAATCAGGCTTCCCCGCCGGCACTTCGCCCTGCGAAAGCATCTGCGGCAATAACATGTTGCCGACAAAGTTGTTCAGCATGGTTGCGATCATCGTTCCTCATCCACAGTCCGACCCACCGACAATAAAAACTCCGCATCGGCGAGCAACGGGTCGCTCCAAGCCAATCGAAGCACGCCATCACGCTGCAGCCGCTGAATCAGCTGGTCGTGCTCCTCCCGCAGTCGATTCTCAATGCGATCAACTCTCGTTTTGGCTTGCACCCAAGACAACACCAGCATCGAAAAGATTGCCATCGGCAACACGGACAAAAGCAAACTCGTCAGCATCATCGACACATCAGGACGCGGAAACTTATTCAGGTCTCCCGCAGCACCTTCGGCTTGCAACACATCTCGCATCGTCGAATAGCTGGCATCGAAGTAACCTCGGTACAACGCCACGAGCGGACCAGTCATCAGCAACCAAAACAGCAGCGTTCCAGCCAAACCAGACGCGTTGGCGAACCAAGTTGTCGCGGAACCTTGGTTGATCGCTGTGTCGAATGACTTCTGCGAGGATTCTTGCAGCGTTTCGATTCCCGCCAGTGACGCAACCGGCGAGTCGGGCGATGACTCGAGCTCTGTTTCAATCGCCCCATGCCGCAACTTGTTGAGTTCGGCTCGGAACCGTCTGGCCATCGGCCCCAGGCGATCCGCTACTGAAGCGGCCGTTCGTTGCCGCAATCCCGTTCGCAAATCCATGTCGGCGGCTCGCTGGTCGCTCATGTTTCGAGCTCCCGCGTAGACCGCTCCGATCAGCGACGGCAGCGACCCCGACAGCGACAATAAAACGCGATCCCAAGCTCCGTGAGTCAAATTCAACAGCGACAAAACCGTTCGGTAGGGGAACCAGATCGCAGCCGTTTCCGCCATCAACGACAGCCGAAGCCGACTGCGAATGGCAGCTCGCAATGGCGTCGCTCCGCCCAGCAATGTCCCCGCCACTTCCGAAGGCAAACGGGTCGCCTCCGCGTTCAATCGATCGACAGCACTGGTCAATTCCGGCAACTGAGTCTGCAAGACCGATGCGACGGCTGCGGAAAAGCGAGCATCCAAAGCTGACAAGCGTGTGCTTCGCCGTTGGTCACCACCTCCCGACTCGCAGATGGCCTCTTCAATTCGTCGTCCCAACGTTTCCGCCAGCCGAATGCCAATTTCATCTTCGCCCCGCTCATCGATTTCAAAATCGCTGACGATCACCGCGGGAGCGATCTGGCTTTGGGGTGCTGTCGATCGCAACCGAGCCACCAAAGCTTCCACGTCGGCGTCCAACGAATCATCGTTGACGTCCGCCAGGTTCACCACGGGAATGACCACGGTGCCTTCCGAGGCCGCGGCCAAACCGGAGACACGTTGGCTGCGCAGTTGATCGCGTCGGATCACCATCACTAACACGGACGCTGTCGACAGCGCTCGTTCGGCAACGCCAGCGATCGCACGCCGGTCGTCGGTTGCTCCCGGTGCATCGACGAGTAAGTAAGGCGAGCCGATGGATCGCATCTTACCGGCGTCACACGCGATGAACCTTTCGTGACGAGCATCCAAGTCAGCGGGTGGCTTCGGGCCGATCCAAGTCAGTTTTTCAGTCGCCTCATCCAGCGAATTGCCACTGCGAATGGCGTCCACCGGACCACCACGAATCATTTGACGAACCAACCAAGACTTGCCTTGCCCGGTTGCTCCCACCACGGCCACCACGACCGAATTGGATGCGCGATCGGTCAAAATCATTTCACGAGCTTCGGCGTGATCACGGCATAACTCGCCAATCTCTCGACCGGTTTGGCTGTTGCCCAGCACTCGGTCCGCCGCTCGGTGAACTCGTTGCAAAAATCGATCGCCTGAATCATCCATCACAACCGCGTTCATCGCATGGCTCCTGATTCGGTGGACGAGTCGCTCGCACGCTGGCTCGCACCGGTTGGACGGGGCAGCAATCGTTTCAACTCAGCGACGAACTCATCTCTTAATCGGAACAGTGACATCATCCTTTCAGGAGGCTCACCACCGGCAATTCGCGATGGCGGCAGGGTCACGTTTGCATTGCCGACTCGAACATCCATCGATGGTTCCGGTCGAGCCACACCGAGCTCGTCGCACAACACGGCAAGGAAGTCTGCGAGTTGCTGCCGAGCGGCCTGTTGGCTGACGTCCTGTGTTCCCCGGTTGGCTGCCCACATCGTCGACATGATCGTCAACCCTCCGGCCGCGAGCATTTCGGGAATCGAAGCAGCAAGAATCGCATTGGCTCCTAGGTCGACTGGGATCATCAACACCGCACCAAAGGTCGCAAACAATGCCGCAAGCGGAGTAAGCCCGGTCGCAATTTTCCGGTGAACGGGAACCTCTGACCACATTTGCCTCACCGCCGCATCCAAACGTCGTGGATCCAACGTGGTGAAATCATCTTGTTCGAAACGCAAGACCGCTCGCTCAACCGGTTCCCGAAACGCCGAAACGTTTGCCTCGGAATCAGAACTGCCACCGGGCTCAGCCGCGAGATGCGTCAACACCGTTGTTCCTCCGTGCCGCTCAATCTCGTTGATCAAGCCCGTCGGTTCGATCAGCCCACCGTACTCACCACTTCGGAACCGACCCTTGATGTCATCCGCTGCTCGACGAGACATCGCCGTTGGCGTGAGGTTGCGAATGAAATCTCCCGCTCCACCGACAACTCGACGAAGGGTCGCATTCAGGCGGACTCCCCACCGTGCGTACCAAGGTGCGGTGGCAGCAAACGATTCACTGAGTTGACGAATGATTCGTTCGCTCTGGTGCAAACGCAGTTCAATCACCTCGCCGCCAATCTTTCGGTGAGCGAAGTATTCCAAGGCCGAATCCAGCAACACCTGTTGGCACTGACGAGTCTTTTCAAACGACTCATCCGCATCCTTCCGAATCGATTCCAAACCCTGATTCCAAACAGCATCTTCCAAATTGATCCGCAAAGCCTGATGCAATTGCGAGAACAAGACTCCTCGATCCAGTTTGGTTGGCAACGCCTGCAACAATCGGTCTTCGTCAATGGCGGCCGGTGGATTGCTATCCGGATCTTCACTGACGGCGAAGAACACGGGCAACGGATCGGGCTCGTCTTCTCGCTGAAGTTCGGACTCCGCCGGTGCGATTGCATTGCGTTGCGGATGCTGATCACCGACCACGGGAATGAAGGGTCGGCTCGAAGGGACGTCAAAATCGTACGCGGCGTAGAGCGTGCCGACGCCGTACTTCTGCACCAACGGATCAAATGTTTCGTGAACTTGATCGGGCGTTTGTCGTGGACGAACTTTGTTGACCGCCAGCATTCGTGGCACGCCCGGCATCAAGTCCGATGCGATGCGGAGCAAGTCCGCTAGCGTCGTGTCTCGCGAAGATTCAGCACCGGTCACAATCAGGAAGGCGGAACACAACGTTGCCGCACGGCCCAACAATTCGCGACGTTGCTCGGGAGACCCCAAACCAAACTCTGCGTCCGAAACAATGTCTGGACAATCCAGCAATCCAACCCCGACCTCATCGAGTCCAGGATCGGTCGCCAATAGAGGAACCGACAAAAGCGAAGCGTCGCCATCTCGGTTGTTGTATTGCTCCGCCGCCACATCCGCGTCCAGCGACAACTCTTCGGGAGCATTGCCCAGAGAGTCGCCAATTCGCGTGATCAGCAAACTCCAAAGCTCAACGTCGGATCGCCAATTCTGTGGCAACCACAATACGAATCGGTGAGTCCCATGTCGGTTGCTCGTTCCACGCAGCGTCCGCCGTTGCCCGGCAGGCGAGAGAAACGAGCTGACCAAACTCGTTTTGCCGCTGTTCAGCATTCCTGACACAGCGATCGTCGGACGATCAATCAGTTTCGATGCGGTGTGCAGCCGTCGGCCAGCGGCCAAAGTGGCCTGAGACTGCGCCGTTTCAATCCGCCGCAGCGCTGTCAGATAACTTTCGCGACCTTCACTCGGTGCGATGCGTGAGACCGCGGCCCGCCGATCATCGTCTTCCAACAAAGACAGCAATGCCGGCCAATCCACCGACGAGTCTTTTGTGGAACGTCGCAATGGAAACATGAACGATTCGACGCCAACGACTTAGCAATGAAACTGAACTTGGCGTAACAAACCCGCCGCGACCTCTATCATCATGATTCAATTCGACAACGACAACCAGTCGGAGGAATTCGCAGGGTGAACTGACCACCCGAAATCATTCCTCCTGGACCAAGCCGCCTCGGTGGAAGAACCCCCGTTTCGAAGCCATGTCAAACCGTGTCGTAACCCTGGGGGTGTGCTTGATGCCAATTCCAGGCCGTCTTCACGATGTCTTGAATATCCGTGTAGCGAGGTTTCCACCCAAGAACTTCGCCGGCCAAGGTGGCATCCGCAATCAACTCGGCAGGATCGCCAGGACGCCGCTGCCCCATGACCTCTGGGATCGGATGCCCGGTCACCGTCCGGCACGCTTCCACGATTTCACGGACGCTGGTTCCCCGACCGGTGCCAAGGTTGACTTTGATCCCTTCGCCCGGAGTCAGGCGATCGAGCGCCCGCAGGTGAGCATCTCCTAGATCATCGACGTGGATGTAATCTCGAATGCAGGTTCCATCGGGTGTGGGGTAATCGTCGCCAAAGATCGAGATCGATTCGCGCTGTCCCAATGCCACTTGCAACACGATCGGAATCAGGTGTGATTCAGGGTCGTGATGCTCCCCGATCGTTCCATCCGGTCGTGCTCCCGCCGCATTGAAGTACCGCAGTGCAGCGTAGGCGAACCCATACGCATGGGCGTAATCCGCGAGCGCCTTCTCAACCACCAACTTGGAGAACCCGTAGGGATTGATCGGGTTCTGCGGAGTCGTCTCGGGAATCGGCACGGTGTCGGGTTGGCCGTAGGTCGCCGTGGTGCTGCTGAAGACGATCTTCTTCACCTCAGCCGCTCTCATCGCTTCCAGCAACGACAGCGTCGCCACAACGTTGTTTTGGTAGTAGATCGCTGGATCGCGAACGGATTCACCAACCTCAGCAAACGCCGCGAAGTGCATCACAGCATCGATTGAATGCTCTTTCAACAGTGACGTCAGTTTTGCCTGATCGTTCAAGTCACCTTCGACCAGCAAGCCATCTGGGACCGATTTGGCATGGCCGCGCGACAGGTTGTCAAACACCACCACTTCGTGACCAGCATCGAGCAACAGAGCAACCGCGTGCGATCCGATGTATCCGGCACCGCCGACGACGAAAACTTTCATGGAAGAATCTTGAGAAGGAGAAGGTTCGAGAAGAATTGACATTGGCGGCGACGAGCCCCCAAGACGATAACCAATTGGAATCGATTCAATGAAGAGCACATCCACAGTGCCTCTTTGAACGCCATGGAGCACACCAGAGTGGCCAAACGACTCACAAAACTGCAGCAATTGAAGTCCGGACAGACAGAATCCGTGGCTCCTTCGGCCGGTCAAGCGGTTTGTGATGAATTTTTGGTTTATCTGAAACGCGAATGTCATCTCGCCGACAACACGGTCGAGGCCTACGGGCGAGACATGAAGCGTTTCGTCACCTGGATGGACGGTCGGCGCCCAGCCGAACTGACGATCACCGAATTGTCCGACTTTGTCGCTTCACTTCACGGCGAAGGATTGGCCCCCGCTTCAATTTCACGAGCGATCGTGGCGATCCGGACGTTTTTCAAGTACCTGCAGCTCGAAGGCATCACGGTCGACAACCCGGCCGAACTGCTGGCAACTCAGAAGGCTTGGCAACGCATGCCGGGCGTGCTGTCGCCCAACGAAGTTGAAGCCTTCCTCTCCGCAGTCAAAAAGTCCGACTCGTTCTGGCAGCGAGATCGAGCGTTGCTCGAGGTGCTCTACGCAACCGGCTGTCGTGCATCCGAAGTCTGCACCCTTCGAGTTCGTGATTTGACGCTGGAAGAGCGAACTCTGCGATGCCACGGGAAAGGCGACAAGCAACGAATGGTCCCAATCGGTGGTCGCGCGATCCAGGCCATCCAGCTCTACCTCGAAGAAAGCCGTCATATCCTGGCCGATCGAAACCCAGGGCAAGTCGACGCGCTGTTTTTATCGAGAAGCGGCAAAGCCCTCGACCGCATTCAGCTGTGGCGTCTGGTGAAACGCTATGCCAAGCGAGCCGGCATCGCCGATGAAATTAGCCCGCACAGCTTGCGACACAGTTTTGCGACTCACTTGCTGGCCGGCGGTGCGGATCTTCGACAAGTCCAAGAGATGCTTGGGCACGCCAGCATTCAAACCACCCAGATCTACACCCACGTCGAACACTCGCGACTGCAACGTGTGCATCGGGACTATCACCCGCGAGCGTGATCGCGATCAAACGACCTCATTACCAACGCAGCAGTGCGGTGCCCCAAGCCAAGCCCGCGCCGAAACCGCACAGCAGCAACAGGTCACCTTCTTTCAACCGACCATCGCGAGCGGCTTCGTCCAATGCGAGCGGGATGCTTGCACCCGAGGTGTTGCCGTACTTGTCGAGGTTCACGAACACCTTTTCTGGCGGCACATTCAAATCAGAAACCGCGGAGTCGATGATTCGCTGGTTGGCTTGATGCAAGACCACCAAACCTAGCTGATCAGACGTCACGTTGGCCGCCCTCAAAACGTCTTTGGCACTTTCATCAAAAACTCGAACCGCCCACTTGAAAACGCCACGTCCATCCATCTGCAGATAGGAACTGACGGACGGTTCTGATCCCGATTTGATCGGATCGCGAGAACCACCGGCAGGGATGCATAGCATTTCGCCACCGCATCCCTCACTACCGAGCTGATAGGCCAGCAGTCCGTCCGATGGGATTTCGGAAGCGTTCGTCGCGTCATTGCATTCCGACGACTGACACGTGTCTTTCGTGGAAGGAACCAACAACGCCGCACCGGCGGCATCGCCGAACAACGGGTAGGTCTTCTTGTCGTCTGGATCCACGGTGCGACTCATCAGATCAGCTCCGATGACCAACACGTTGCGAGCGTTGCCGTTGGAAACGAATTGAGCACCGGTGACCAACGCGTACATGAACCCAGCACATGCGGCACCGATATCCATCGCTGGGGCAACCGCACCTAGACGGCGTTGCAAGTGACACGCGGTCGACGGCGTTGGATGATCGGGCGTGATCGTGGCAACGAGAATCAAATCAATCTCATCGACCGAAACATTCGCGTTCTCGAGACAACGAAGGGCGGCTTCGTAGCACAGATCGCTGGTCGCTTGATCAGGTTCGGCATGTCGACGTTGCAAGATGCCGGTGCGTCGAACGATCCAGTCGCTGTCGCAACCCAAGGCTGCTAAGTCTTCGTTCGTGACGATTCGGTCGGGCACATACGATCCAGTCCCCGCGATCCGAACGCCTTTTAGGTTGCCCATGCGACCGCGAGTGGTTTCTTCTTTGGGCATCGCGGACGAAGCAGCATCGTCAGAGCCAGGGGTCGATTCGACAGAAGATTCTTCGTTCACAGATTTCGCGGCCGGGTCATTGGCGGTGGCATTCGAGGTGGTTTCGATCATGTCGCCGCCGAGAAAAGTTCATGGATGAAAAGCGGGTGAAGTATAGCGGGATTGCCACTCGCTAGCATCCCATTTCGACGACGCCCCCAATGGAACGGCGACATGTGCCGCGCTCGATCCGGGCACAAACGAAAACTGCCCCGCAAAGCAGTACGCGATGCAGGGCAGCCAATTCGAACTTCGAAGGAAGCTGATCAACTGATCAGATCATTTCCTTCAGGCCCTTCAGTGGGCGAATGGTCAGCTTCTTGCTGGCGGGCTTAGGTGCCAACCAGATTTCTTCGCCGTTGGCAGGGTTGCGGCCTTTACGCTTTGGCTTGGCGGGAACGTCCTTCAACACGATCTTGCAAAGACCTGGGATCGCGAATTGTCCGGGGCCACCCTTTTGCAGCGACTTTTCGATCTCAGCTGCCAACGAGTCCAAAACTGCCGCGACGTCTTTCTTGGTCAGTTCGGTCTCTTCGGCGATGTTGGCGATGATTTGAGTCTTCGTCGGTGGTTTGGGCGGTACTTTGGCCATGAGCGGCACCTGCAAAAATGGGAGAACTAAATAGTGAATAGGAGTTAGAACGTTGGGATTCCCCTCCGATGCGGCACAAGTGTTATGTCCCGCATGGTCCGTCCGCAACCCTTCCGAAGGCCAAAAACACCGTGTTTTTCAGCCTTTTCCGGATTTCGACGGTGGAAATCGGGTCAGTTCGACCCAGAAGTGCCTGTCAAGACCTCATCGACGGCTTCGCCGAGCAATTGAGGCTGCCCCGTTACACCGCTCGCAACGACGTCTTCGGTGTCCGAAATTCGGGTCAAACTGTCCGTGACATCGGGCATCGCGGCATCAACTTGGCTGGCTTCATCCGAACCTCCGACGACCTTTTCGGAGTCGTCTGACAAGATCTCAATCGGCTCACCAGCGGGCTCGACACTGCTCTGAACTTGAGTGGTTCCGAGCTCGCTCACCGGAACGGTTGCATCAGCCACCGTCACTGCAGATGCGAGTGGTTCACCCGCTGCTTCCGTCCCCGACGCTTGAGTGCCGGTGGCTGCGGTTGAGGTCGATGTTGGAGCATCCAACTCGAATCCAGATTCATCAAAGTTGAGAATCACCAATCGGTAGTCGCCCACCTGACCGCGAACTTCGAGTGAACTGCCGTCACCCACATCCGCGGTGCCGCTGACTTGAGCTGTGGTGGTTGCTCCATCGACCGTAGTCGATTCGGTCGCGTTGACCGTGATGCTGGTGCCCGCAGCGTTCAGTGAAAGCTCCACGTCACTCAGACGCGAATCAGCTGCATTGCTGGACTGCATGTAGAAGGCGTTGCTGCCTGGCAAGACTGCAGCCACCACGCGGCTAGCAGGTGCCGATCCGAACCAATCGTTGACTCGAATGTATTGCGGCAACAATCGACCGAAGCTCAACGAGATGTCCTCGTCGGTCTCGTCGGTTCCGCTCTCAATATCAATCTCGCGAGCCTCTTCTCCACCTTGGAAGAACGGCACTGCGGGAATGGTCAGCTTGTACGATCCCGGCAACATATCAGGAACACTGACCGTGCTACCTGAAACCACGATGGAAGAATCCGACAGCGGGATTGAAATCGTTTCACCGCGAGCATTTGTTCCAGTCAAAATCGCTGCGTCAAAGAAGCTACTGGACAAGGCACCGATGGAATCAAACGCAAAGTTGAAGCTTCGCGACAGGTAGTCCGCAACATTCACCGTGATTGTCGCAGTTGAACTCGACAATCCACCAGCATCCTGCACCTGATACGTGAAGGTGTCAGTACCGGTGAAGGTACTGCTCGAAGGCGTGTAAAGAATGCTCGAACCGTCCGAGCTAACCGTCACGGTGCCGCCCGCCGTAGGCGTGCTGAGATTGACGAACTGCAACACCTCGCCCGTATCAACGTTGGTCGGCAAATCGCTTCGCGTTAACACGGCCTCACCGGAAGTGCCGCGCACCGTATCGACGGTCACGCTTTCCGCAACCGGTGCGTCATTCACTGCGGTCACCGTGAAGGTCACGGTCGCGGTCGACAATCCACCACCGGTGTCCCGAATGGTGTAGGTCACCGTTTCGGTGCCGTTGAAGTTCAAGGCTGGTTTGTAAGAGATTCCCGTGCCGCTGTTAACGATCGAAACCTGGCCCCCACTCGATGCTGAACCAACACCGGTGATCGTGAAAGCTTCGTTGTCCGCGTCCGTCGTATCATTCGCGAGAACGTCGTAGGTCACCGCGTCGGAGTCTTCCAGAATTGTCCCCGATGCGGGGAACGAGTCATTGACCGCCGTCGGTGCGTTGTCATCGCTTTGGATGTTGACAGTCACCTGAACCGTGTCAGTGCTGGTTCCATCGCTGACGGTGTACTGGAATGTGTCCGTTCCAATGAAGTTGGATGGCGGCGTGTAGTTGATCGACAAACCATCGGACGCGATGCTCAGCGTGCCGCCATTGCTCGCGGTTCCCACGGCAGTGATCGTCAACGTTTCACCGGGATCGGCGGTCGAAGCTTCATTCGCCAAAACATCCAGCGTGTTCTGCCCTGAACCTGAAATCACCGTGAATGTGTCGTCGACACCGACGGGAGGATTGTTCGTGGTAACGTCGCCAACGGTCAGCGTGGTGCTTCCGTAATTAACCGAACCCGCAGGCAGGCGATCGTTGTTGAAGAACAACAAGGTTTCGTTGGCACTCACATCAGCCGGGTTGGTTGTAAATGTCAGCGAACCGTCCGAGATCGCACGCATGCGAACCGTCGCCATCACAGAATCTTCCAAGTTCGTTGGCGAGAACCGACTGCTTGCCGCTCCAATTTCGTTGAACAGACCGCTGGTCAATGTTCCGCGAGGCAGGAAGTCGAAATCGGGATCGTACTCGATTGAAGTTCCAGCAACGAAGTCAGCGATCGTCGAATCAAATTCGATGTCGGCATACGCGGAGTAGATCCCGCCACGTTCACTCAGGTCCCGAGCGTCGACACCAATCAACTGCAGGAAAAACTCCTGACCAACGTCCACCGAGTCGATCACGTTGCCATCCAAGTCCGTCAGTCGCACTTCCAGTCGAGCCAGCGCTTCCTCAGCAACCGTGACCGAAAACGATTCCGTGTAAGTGTTGCCAGCCAAATCGCTGATCTCAACGGTGAAATCGTTCTGTCCCAACTGTGCCGTGGTCGGCGTCCAGTTGATGATCCCCGACGACGAGCCAATCGTGGCCCCGGATGGGAAGACAGTCAGGCTGTAAGTCGCACCGCTGCCTTCTTCGCTGCTGGAGAGGTTCGCTTGATAGGCGGCACCCACGTTGCCCGTCGATGAGTTGGCGGGCAAAGTGAACGATGGATCGGTGCGGTCCAGCGTGACGGACAGAGATGTCGACGTGCCGCTGGTCACTCCATTGACGATCTGTCGAGCTGCCAAGCTGTAGGTTCCATCGCCGATCGCGGCAAGGTTGCTGGTCGTGATCGCGATTGATCCGCCGGTCGCGGTGCCGACGCCAACGACCGTGTTGTCCGCGGTGTTGATGATCTGAACCGTCGCACCCGTGGTCACACCAGTGACATCAAACGTCAACGAGGCTGCGTTAGTCAGGTTGTCGCCACTGCTGTTGCCCGTGTCTGACGAGGAACGCAGATCCAAAGACGATGGTGCGGCGGGAGTTTGTGTGTTGCTATCGGTGAAGGTGAACACCAAGCTCTGCAAGTCCGAGTTCGAATCCGAACTCGAAGCCGCTGCCACACCAACAGTCAGCGAAACCGTTTGCGTTCCCGACACATTCGCGGCCGGTGTCACTTCCAAAAGTCCAGTCGAAGCGTTGACCGTGGCGGTCCCACCAGTCACTCCGCCACTGATGAAGTACTGAACCGCATCGCCTTCCAGGTCGAAGCTTTCCAACTGCAATTCAGCGGGAGTCGTCTTTGGCGACGACGCCGGGACATTGATGTCCTCGAGGTAAGGCTGAGCATTGCGGCGGTCAGTTGGCGGATCCGTGATCGTCACCGGAACAATTTGATCGAACGAATTGCCGTCCGAGTCCGTGATCGTCACCGTCACCGTCGTGCTGCCCGTTCCGCCCAAACCCTTCAGCATGATCACAGAGTTCTCGGTGTCCTCGAACACAGTCGCGCTGTTGATCACAATGTCCGTGGTCGGCTTGTTCGACGTGCTGTTGTTGACCTGCATGTTGCTGATCGCTTCGCGAACGTCTTCGCCTTCTACCAACTGACCAAATACGGAGTGGTTGAAGTCCAGGAAGTCAGTTTCGACTTCCGTGATGAAGAACTGCGAATCATTCGTGTCATCCAACGATTTCGCGAATGACAGGACGCCCGTTCGGTTGTGCTGCAGATCGGGATGGAACTGATCGTCAAAGTCCCCAAGATCTGAACCATCCTGCCCTGTCCCAGTGGGGTCGCCACCTTGAATCACGAAACCGTTGACAACTCGGTGAAAGATAATCCCGTCGTAGAAGCCGCTGTTGGCCAAGTCGATGACTCGTTCGGTCGGACGCTCAGCACGCTGCTCGAACAACTCGAACACCATGTCGCCAAAGCCGTCCATGTCCAAACGCAACGAACGGTTGCCACTCAAAACCGTCGCTTCGACCAAGTTCGGATTGGCCACCGACACGGTCACGGTCAGCGGACCGCCTTCAGCATCGTATCCGTCGATCGGAATGTGCAGTGGTGAGCCAAGCTCAACCGTTTGTGCATCGAGCGTTTCAAACGATGGGTTCTCACCATCCGAAGTTGGAATCGCAACGCCGCTTCGAGTGCTCAGTGTTTCCAGCGACTGGACGCCCGTTAGCCGAGTCCCATCTGGGAACACCCAAGTCGGGTACTCACTGATGTTCAGCGACGAGAACTGAGTGTCCTGCGTTCGGTCGGGCAACGTGACTTCGACAAACGGCAGGTCATCGCCACCGTCCTCGAACAATTGTTTTTGCTGCGTACACGCCGGACACCAATGAGCTCCGTAGAACGTGACGCCTGCCGCATCCAAATCTTTCGCGAACTGCACCAAGTCCTGGCCGGGTTCGCCTTCCGCGGCTCGGTCCGATTCCCCGCGATCGGTCGACGAACTCTCGACGGCAGCCGAAGACTCTCCGGCGGAACCAAAAAAGCCTTCGGTTGCGAACAGGTCGACATCACCCGCCATCATTTGACGGTTTTCAAGTGTCTCCAATTGCAAACGCCCTCGCTGGACCGATTCGCCCGCGGTTGACGCGGACGTTCCTTGGATCCAAGACATCAAACGACGCCGAACCTGGTTTTGGAACGATGGCTTGGAGTCGGATGGACGGCGAGAAGAATTGTCGAAGTTCATCGGCGGAATTTTCTTCAGCTGAAGGAGATCCAGACTTGGTCGCTGCCCCTGAAAGTTCAGGGCCCAAAATCCGGGGGATATCGGTGGTTATTCGACGACGAGCAGTCGTTGTGACAAGGTTTTTCGGCACAGCCGCGCCGGTCAAGCTAATCGGCACGGTTTAACGCACCGTTTCAGGTTAAAGGCGTCGTGTTCGAGGGTCCAAACTCAACCCGCACTTCAGCCGTTTTCTCAGCCAAACCGATGCGGAATGTTTCGATTTTGAGGCTTACCGAGCGCATCTTTGCCGCAGCAGTGACGACACGCTTCTATGAAAAGGGGACTTTCGCGTCCTCAATACGACGTTTTCCGAGACAAATTGGTTCCAATCGATCGCGCACCTGGGGCAAATCTTGCCGATGAACCAAAACAGACTGGGGCTTGCTGCGGCCGAATTGACGACGATTCTGCCAATCAACGCCCCGTCCGGCCCCCATTTGAGCCGTGAGCTGATGCGGGTCGACTCCGATCCGGTTCGCAGTCATGATGAAATGGGCGAGACCCCGCTTGGGTCGCGAACCATTGACGGAAAATCACCGTCGAAAGATTGGGGCCAGACCCAGCTCGCCCGCTTATCTGTTTGAATCACATCCACTGAGGAGCCGCCGGGATGTCTGCCCAAGTCGACCAGTTTTCTGCTTATTTGGACCGCGGAGAGATCAAATACGAGCAAGACAGCGAAACCAGCTTTTTCCGGATGATGTTCGACGGAAAGCACGGTGACATTCGGGTGCTGATCGTGGTCGAGGATTCGCTGATTCAGGTCTTTTCACATCCAGCCAACAAGATCCCCGAAAACAATCGTCGGCACATTGCGGAGGCCGTTTGCCGAGCGAACTACGGACTGAAGGTCGGCAGCTTCGAGCTCGACATGGAAGACGGAGAACTCCGCTATCAGACCTCGATCCCTCTGGGCGACGACTTCCCCGACGACGATGTGCTAGACCACATCCTCTACGTTGGCGGTGCGATGGTCGATCGCTATGTCCCCGCTTTCCTGTCGATCATCTACGGCAACGAAGATGTGAAGCTGGCCATCGAAGCCGCTGAGATGTAGACACTCGACCGCGTGCTTCCGCGCAAAAGCCGGATCGCAAACGAACGTCGCATTCGCCGCACCGTATCAATCAAAAAAACAGCCGACTGGAGATTCTCCAGCCGGCTGTTTTCGATTCGTTCCGCTTGCGAAAATTCGCGGCCTAGCCATTCAAGGCTCAGCCAATTCGCGGCTTAGTAGCGGTAGTGGTTTGGCTTGTAAGGTCCTTCGACCGGCACACCGATGTAGTCGGCTTGCTCTTGAGTCAGCTTGGTCAGCTTCACGCCGATCGCTTCCAAGTGCAAACGAGCCACTTCTTCGTCCAACTCTTTGGGCAACAAGTAAACCTGAACGCCGTACTTGTCGTTGTCGCGGTTTTCGTACAACTCCATTTGTGCCAACACTTGGTTGGTGAACGAGCTGCTCATGACAAAGCTTGGGTGTCCGGTTGCACAGCCCAAGTTCACCAAGCGGCCCTTGGCCAAAATGATGATGCTACGGCCAGTGTCGCTGAACGTGAATCGATCAACCGCACCGATGTCCGATGGCTTGATTTCGCTGATTGTCGCTTTGCCATCGGCAACTTGTTGCTCGGCCCAAGCGATGTCGATTTCGGTGTCGAAGTGACCGATGTTGCAGAGGATTGCGTCGTTGGGCATTTCCTTCATGTGCTCGCCCAAGATGATGTCTTTGTTGCCCGTCGTGGTGACATACAAACGACCTTCTTTGCAAGCTTCTTCCATCGTGGTGACTTCGAAGCCTTCCATCGCAGCTTGCAAAGCATTGATGGGGTCGATTTCGGTCACCAAAACGCGGCAGCCGTAGCTCTTCAAGCTGTGAGCACAGCCTTTTCCAACGTCGCCGTAACCGCAGACCACAGCCACTTTGCCGGCCAACATGACGTCGGTCGCACGTTTGACACCATCGGCCAAAGATTCGCGGCAACCGTACAGGTTGTCGAACTTGCTCTTGGTCGCGGAGTCATTGACGTTGATCGAAGGCACACGCAGCTTGCCCGATTTGTTCAACACTTCCAGGCGGTGAACGCCGGCGGTGGTTTCTTCGCTGATCCCGTAAATGTTGTCGAGCAACTCAGGGAATCGATCGTGAACCATGGCGGTCAAGTCACCACCGTCGTCCAAGATCATGTTGAGTTTTTCACCCGATGGGAAATCCAACGTTTGCTCGATGCACCAATCGAACTCTTCGTCCGTCATGCCCTTCCAGGCGTAAACGGGAATTCCAGCTGCGGCGATGGCTGCGGCCGCGTGATCTTGCGTGCTGAAGATATTGCAGCTGCTCCAAGTCACCTCGGCACCCAGCTCAACCAACGTTTCGATCAGAACCGCGGTTTGGATGGTCATGTGCAAGCAACCGGCGATGCGAGCGCCCTTCAATGGCTTGTCTGCACCGTACTTGCTGCGAAGAGCCATCAAACCTGGCATCTCGTTTTCAGCCAACTCGATTTCTTTACGACCGTAATCGGCCAGCGAAATGTCTTTGACCTTGTAAGGCAACTTCGTCGTTTCTGCTTGGGACACTAATTCTGTCTCTCAAATGTCGTGAATGAACCAGCACACTAAAAACAGCCCAAAACGACGGGCGTCAGAGGGGTTGGGGACCGATCACAGGGACTCCTGCTGGTCCACAATCCGCCGCACGCAGCGTCGCATTCAGTGGGCTGATCGAGAAAACGCCCGATCGGCTGGCTCAGAAAGCGCGCAAAGTATAGACGAACCAGTTTTTTTGCCATCCCCAGTTGAGCGTTGTGATTCAAAACTTTCGTTTCGCTACGGCAAGTCGATAGGCTATACTGCCTTGCACATGACGCGAAAACGTCTAAGAAATAGCGTCACCTGCCGTTTTCCCACCAATCTCGCTTTCACGAGTCACGCATGAACGCAATCTGCGGTCCCACCCTCATGCTTATCGAATCGATGTTTTCTCACCTGCGATCACTGAAACCTGCCATGCAGCCTCAATCGATGGCCCGAATCGCCGCATTCGCGGCGGCGTGCCTTGCCGTGTCTTACTCGCCGGCACAAGCCGAAGTGGACTACGCGACGGAGATCAAACCGTTGCTGGCGAAACGTTGTTATTCCTGCCACGGCCCAGACCAATCCGAGAGTGGATTGGGGCTTCACCAAGCCGAAACGTCCATCATCGAAGGTGACTCCGGCGAACAGTTGATTGTGCCGGGAGATCCAGATTCCAGTCACTTGCTGGAACGGATCGTCGCCAATGACGACTACGAATTGATGCCACCTGAAGGTGAACCGCTCAGCGAAGTGGAAGTTGAACTGGTGCGCCGCTGGATCGAAGAAGGTGCCACGTTCACTAAACACTGGGCGTACGAACCAGTTCAAGACGTGGCGCCACCCAGCATCGCCGACGCGATCCAGAATCACGTCGCGGTCCAAGCCAAATCAAACGGCGAGTCCGTTCAAATTGATCCAGTCGTCGAGGCGTGGGCAGAATCCAATCATCCAATCGATGCCTTCTTGCTGGACTCGCTGCTCGCCGGCGGATTGACGCCCAACGCTCCCGCCGATCGCCAAACGCTGATTCGCCGCGTGACACTTGACCTGACCGGGTTGCCGCCGACACCTTCGGAAGTCGCTGAATTCATTCGCGACGAAAGTCCGAACGCCTACGAAAACTTGATTGAACGATTGCTCCAATCGCCCCACTACGGAGAACGCTGGGGACGCCACTGGTTGGACTTGGTCCGGTACGCCGAGACCAATTCGTTCGAGCGAGACAATCCGAAACCGAACGCCTGGAAATATCGCGACTACGTCATTCGTTCCTTCAACGAAGACAAGCCCTACGACCAATTCGTGAAGGAGCAACTCGCCGGCGATCTGCTCGATGACGTCACCACGGAATCGCTTACCGCAACGGGTTACTACCGACTCGGCATTTGGGACGACGAACCCGCCGATCCGTTGCAAGCCCGCTACGACGAACTGGATGACTTGGTCGCGGTCACCGGACAGACATTCCTGGGACTGACGATCAACTGTGCCCGTTGCCACGATCACAAAATCGACCCCATTCCGCAAACCGATTACTACGGCATGTTGGCGTTCTTCGCGGACGTCAGTCGTTATGGAACTCGCGGCGACCAAACTTCGAACAACCAAATCGATGTCTCGAAGCCCGGCCTCAATGAAGCCTATGCGAAGCTGGACGCCGAGCAACGCAAGCTCGAAGAAGAAGCAACTCAAATCGAACAAGACGGCATCACCAAGATGTCCGCTCCCGATCAACGTGCCACCGAAGGCCCTAAACGACAACGCCAACGCATCTTGAAAAAGAAGCTGCGTCCGCTGCTCACAAAGGATCAACGCAAACGCTACGACGAGATCAAATCGGAACTGAATCTGGTTGCGAAGAAACGCCAGGAGCTCCCCAACCGCGAACAGGTTCTCGGCCTCGGCAAACTAAAGCCGATCGAGGAAACGTTCGTTCTGTTCCGAGGCAACCCGCACTCGCCGACGGATTCGGTGACACCTCGTTTCCCCGAGATCTTCAAGGAAACTCCTCGGGAGATGACGCCCAATGAACGCCGCCGCGTTTTTGCTGAATGGGTGACCAGCCAAGACAACCGACTGTCTTCTCGCGTGATGGCAAATCGAATCTGGCAGCATCACTTTGGACGCGGGATCGTTCGCTCGCCAAACAACTTCGGTGGACTTGGCGTTCCTCCCACCCATCCTGAATTGCTAGACTACCTCGCCAACCGTTTGGTAGACGGCGGTTGGAAGTTGAAAGACATGCATCGTTTGATCTGCACCAGTCAGGCGTACCAAATGTCTTCCGAGATCAACGAAGCATCCAGCTCGATCGATCCCGGCAACGACCTGTTTTGGAAGTTCGATTCGCGAAGGTTGAGCGCCGAAGAAGTTCGCGATTCAATCTTGGCCGTCAACGAATCGCTCAATCGCGATACCTACGGCCCAAGCTTCTACCCAACTCTTTCCGCGGAAGTCTTGGCTGGCCAGTCCAAACCCGGGCAGGGCTGGGGCAACTCCAGCGAAGCGGAACGGAACCGACGCAGCGTCTACATCCACGTCAAACGGTCGCTCCTGACGCCGCTCTTGTCCGCGTTTGATTTCCCCGAACCCGATGCGACCTGCGAAGCACGCTTTGCAACGCTCCAGCCCGGTCAAGCGATGTCGTTGCTCAACAGTGACTTCATCCATGAAGAGGCCGGCAAACTCGCCAAGTCCGTTCGCTCGCGATTGCCCGAAGACTCAGACAACCGAGCGTTTGTTTCCGCGGTGATCGAGCAAGTCTTGATGCGTCCCGCTCTCGATGTCGAGATCAAGGAAGGCGTCGAGCTGATTGACGAATTGACGAAGGAATACGAAGTCAGCTCGGAACGAGCCAACGCGTTGTACGCACTCAGCGTGATGAACTGGAACGAGTTCGTGTTCGTTTTCTAGCCAGAGATCAACGAAGCATTTCGGCAGGCGTGGTCAGATAGAACCCATCAGCGGTTTTGGCGTTAGCCACCGTTGTCGATGGGAAACCTAGCAAACGCCAAATCGGCTGCGATTTCGAAAGAGAATCGCTTAGCGGTGGCGATTCAAAAACGCCGCCGCAGTGTCGGCGACCAAGATTGCATCGCCGGGATGCCGGATCAACAAGTGATCGGCCCCGGCGAGGGTCACTACGCTGCATCCTGGTTGATCGTCCTCGCCACTGATCAGACTCGCGATTCGAAGAGCATGGTCGTAGCCAACGGTCTCGTCCGAGGGCGAATGGAACGCCATGACGTGAGATTGAATGTTTGGCAGTTGATCAGCGAGCTGGTGTGATCGGAAGTCATCGAGCATCTCACGCCGGATGCTCCAACGGCGACCACCAATTTCAACCTCACCGATTCCATCTTCTTGAATCTTTGGATTCATGCGATCCAGCAAATTGGCCAAATGAACCGTGTCACTCGGCGCCGCAATGGCAACAACGGCTTTCAATGAGTGTGGTCGAGCCACCTCATCCGAGGCAACCGCCAGCGATGCGGCTCCGCCGAAGCTGTGTCCAATGAGCCCCGTCACCGCACCCAACTCGGTTCCTGCAAACTGAACAGCCGCTTTCAAATCCGCTTGGTTGGACGTGAAGTGCGTGCGTGAAAAATCGCCGTCGCTGCCGCCCAACCCAGTCATGTCGAACCGCAAGACAGCCACACCCAACTCGGCCAAGCGTCGCGAAATTCTTGCAATCGCTTTCAGGTCTTTGCTGCAAGTGAAGCAGTGGCTGAACACCGCGACGGGTGCATCAGCAAGCGGCTCGCTGGTCAATCGTTCACGTGGTCGATCGATAATTCCTGCTAATTCAAAACCATTGCCGCCGTCAAAACGCACCCGATAAGAATGACGTTCAAACGGTCCCTCGACCGGTTCACCGGTCGAAGATCGAATGTCTGAACTCACGCCGACCCTTCCGCCGCTGCACCATTAGAAACGTTGCCGATCCGGCCAGCTTTGAACGCTTCCGCCATCGCACGTGGCACTTCGGCTTCCGCCAAAACCAACCGCGAACGATTTTCCGAAACACGGGCGTTCATTTGTTGTTCCGCGGCGATTGCTTCCGCCCTGCGACGTTCGGCTTGAGCACGAGCGACTCGAGTGTCCGCTTCCGCCTGATCGTTCTGCAAACGAGCTCCGATGTTCTCACCAACATCAATGTCAGCGATATCGATCGAAACAATCTCAAACGCAGTTTGCGCATCCAGTCCACGCGACAAAACGACTCGCGTGATCATGTCTGGGTTTTCCAGAACTTTAAAATGCGTTTCAGCGGATCCAATCGAACTGATGATGGCTTCGCCGACGCGAGCGATCACGGTGTCCTCGGTGGCACCACCGATCAATTGTTCAATGTTGGTACGAACGGTCACGCGAGTTCGCACGCGAAGCTCCACACCATTCTTGGTGATGGCACTCAAAGTTGTTTTGCCGCTGCGTTTTGGATCGGGACAATCAATGACTTTGGGATAAACGCTGGTTTGAACCGCATCCAACACATCACGTCCGGCCAAATCGATCGCGGCAGCCTGATCGAACTCCAAGGGAATCTGAGCTCGATGAGCAGCGATGATCGCGTGGATGACATTCATCACGTTGCCGCCCGCCAAGTAGTGAGCCTCCAACCGATGTGTGCTGATCCCATCGCGACGACCGATGTTCAATCCGGCTTGCGCAACCATCACTTTGGCTTGCACGATCACGTTCGGATCGACCTTGGTGAAGTGCATGCGAATCAGATTCAGCAATTGCACGTCGGCGTCTGACATAAACGCCTGGAACCACAGCTTGCCGTATCGCAGGAAAAAGAATCCCAACACAGCCGCAAAGAACAGTGCCAGAAAAACTCCCACCAACAGCAGCAACGAATTCGAGTTCATTCCGCCGGGAGGATTCTGTGCCAGCAAGTTCCAATCGTGAATCGGATCAATCATCGCCATGTTGTTTTCACTTGGTGAGTCAAATCGAAAACCCGCCGTTCCGTCCCAAACGTGACCACGGCAGGTTCACTAATGATAACAGTTTGCCTACGGCCGAGCGAAGCCGCTACAAACCGCGATTTCGCGTTGACGCCACTAATTTCTGGCGGTGGAACCCACGCCCCACTTCGGCAACAACGCCGACGCAACCAGGATCGCCGAATATCCCTCAGCAACCAGGTTTCGCACGTCCTCCGCATGGCGAATCCCGCCGCCGGTGATCCAGCTCATATCATCGAACTGCGAGACCAGCTCGTAAAACGCACCGTCATTACCTGGGCCCGATTGGCTGCCAACCGAGGCTACATCTAAAAGAATTGTTTCAACAATATTCCGCTCTCGGGCAGCCTCGAGCCATTTCAAAGCCGATTCAGCACCAACAAATTCTCCGCTGCGAAAATCCAGGCTGAGCGTCAATCGAGATTCAGGAACGATGTTCAGCATTCGATCCAACACTGCCATCGAATCGGCTGACTCGGTCGCGATGATCCATCGCAAGCTCGCGTCGGGCGTGATCGCCGATTGCATGTGCGCCAACCAATCGCGGTCCTCTTGCAAGACAGCGCCCGACCAGCCGCAATCAATCCAAAGGGTTTCGCCCGCACAAAGCTCCGTTGCCATTCTCAGCAAAGCTTCGCACTGGCGTCCGTTTCCCATCAAGCCATCCAAGTCGGCGACGTAGAAACGCCGGATGCCGATCGATCGATACCATTTCAGCAACGAGCATTCATCGACGGGAAGCTCAGCGATTGGCAAATACTGGGTTCGCTTTCCGGCGATTCCATGCACAGCGACGCCATTCATCAGATCAATGACGCCGATCAATCGATCCAGCACCGGATTCCAATGCTGGCGAAGACGCTGAGAAAGCGGTGTAGCTGTCTCGTTCAAGCTGCGGTTGAATCGGCTTCTGGCAAAGTGAACAAGGATTCCACTTTGACGATCGCGTAGTCATCCGGAAAAGTGTGGATCGCTTGGATCAACATCGAACGACGACGTGTCTCAATGTTGACGTAACTGATTGCTCCGAGAGCCATCCGTCCGCTCGAGTCAAATCGGTGCAACAAACCTTCGGTCGGTCCCGTTCCCAATTGTTGCCCGACCATCCAAAACATCTTTGGATCGACGGTTTCAAGTTGGAAATGCGATCGGTACGACAAACCGGATCGGCATGTGGCTTCTTCCGTTCGGCTGCCTTTGAGCGATTGTCGAATCAAACAACGGCGTGAAGGCAGCGGTTGATGAGCACTCGTCGCGACTTCGCAAAGCGTGGTCGCGGCGGACTCCGCATTGGACGCCGAATTGAACGTGACAACATGACCGCAATTGGTCACCTCGATCTTTGCATCGTATCCATCTCGTTCAATTTTTCGCGTTTGATGCACAACCAGAAGTTCCGGGTGCAGCGATCGACTGAACAAGTGAAACGCAAGTTCAGCAACTTTTGGGCGAACCGAAAGCACGATGAAAAGTCCAAAGAAGAGGTTCGTATCTAGCTCGACGCGAAGGAGTCGTCGTGTCGTTGTCAGTCACTCATTATACGCTGTCTGGCTGAACCTTCTAAAGAGCGTTTACGTCTTGACTCGCCAAGAATATCCTTTCCTTTTGAATGTCACGAATTCATCTTGACATTGCCGTTCCGCCTGATTTGTCACTCCGACAGAATCCGCTCTGCCATCACTTCCGCAGCCCAATTGGCTGCCACTCGGATTTGCCGCCATGATTTTGGTCATCGATAACTACGACTCATTCACCTACAACCTGGTTCAGCGAATGGGTGAGATCGATCCTTCAGCGGAAATTCGAGTCCATCGCAATGACGATCTATCCCCCGACGAAATCGAAGCCCTTGCTCCAGAACGACTGCTGATCTCGCCGGGACCCTGCACTCCAACGGAAGCGGGCGTCAGCGTCGAATGCGTTCGACGGTTCGCGGGTAAATTTCCAATTCTCGGCGTTTGCCTTGGCCATCAATCGATCGGAGAAGCCTTCGGTGCCACGATCATCCGTGCCCCTGAACTAATGCACGGCAAAACGGATGGCATCCATCACGACGATGGTGGGTTGTTTGCGGGCCTTTCCAATCCATTCACGGCCACTCGCTATCACTCGCTCGTGATTGATCCCAACACCGTTCCCAAGGATCTCGTCGTGGGAGCTTGGACCGACACCGGCGGCAATCGGCAAATCATGGGAGTCCGCCACCAGCAACACAAATTGGAAGGCTGGCAGTTTCACCCGGAAAGTTTTTTGACCGAACCGGGAATTGAATTGATCAAGCGTTTCCTGGCTTGGTGAGCTCCTGAGACCCCACCGGCCCGTCCGTTTTTCGCGGCGGAAACGCTTTGGGCGAATCCCGCCGGGCAGGCACATTCGACTGCCGATTCAAATTTTCTGAAACAAAAACGCTTGCAAGCCAATCAGCGTTTTCGCGTCGCGAATTTGACACGTCTGCACCAGCTTCAACAGCTCGTCCCGGTGCATCAATTTGGTCTCGATCCGCTCGGTTGTTTCGAGCTGTTGCTCGCCAGCAACGAGGCCTTTGGCAACAACCAAATGCATCAGTTCGTTGCCCAATCCTGGTGCGGAGTAGAACTCACAGGCGATGCTCAATTCCGCCGCTCGATAGCCGGTTTCCTCCGTCAATTCGCGTGCCGCCGTCACCAGCACCTCTTCGCCGGGATCGCGTGTTCCAGCGGGCAATTCGAGCAATGTTTCGCCCACCGCGGGACGTTCATTTTCGATCATCACCACGGTGTCTTCATCCACCAAAGGCAGCAGCACCACCGCGCCGGGATGCTGGATGAATTCGCGTCGATGCGACTGCCCATCACGCCCGGGAAGATCCATCGCAATGACATCGAAACGACTACCACGCAACAGCACTTCGGCATCGGACATGGCGACAAACTCCAACATGGTTATGAATCGAGTGATGATTCGGAACTTAGAATGCCTGCGAACAGAAAGGCAAACCTTCGGACTGGATCGACACGATATTCGAAGGGTAGGAAATCAACAATGAAGCCGACGACCGGCCCGACGCCGGAAGAAAACGGACTTCAATCCCCCCCGGAGGTGGCGAGGGGGTTCAACCTGAGTATCATACGCGAATGAACACTTCATCCTCCCCGATCTCTTCGCCGCTCGCTTCGCCTGCGTCGATCACGTCAGGTTTATCGGCTGGACTTCAGACTCCCGAGCCTCAAATGAGCCAGCCAGCGTCAGGCCCCGATCGCCTCGAAGAGATTTCGGTGGTGATCCCTGCCATGAACGAGGAGGCTTCGCTCGCGGAACTGCACCAGCGGATCGTCGAAGTCTGTGCGGAACAGAACGTCCGCGTTCAAATCATCTTCGTGGACGATGGATCGACCGATAAGACGTGGGAGAAGATGGCTTCGCTCTGCGGCACCGCGTCGAACCATTCCCACTCGACAAGTGCATTGCGTTTGCGTCGAAACTTTGGAAAAGCTGCTGCGTTGAGTGCTGGATTCTCCGTCGCTCGCGGTGCGATCGTCTTCACGATGGACGCCGACCTGCAGGACGACCCAAGCGAGATTCCACGCTTTCTTGAAAAAATCCAAAGTGGCTTGGATGTCGTCAGCGGCTGGAAGCAAACCCGCCATGACCCATGGCACAAAGTTTTGCCCAGCCGAGTCTTCAACGCGTTGGTCAGTTCACTCACCGGCGTTCGATTGCACGATCACAATTGCGGCTTCAAAGCTTATCGCCGCGAAGTCTTGGCCGAAGTGGACCTGTACGGCGAACGCCACCGGTTCATCCCAGTGCTCGCATCCGCCCGCGGTTTTCGCGTCGGCGAAATCGTTGTCCAGCACCACGCTCGGCAACATGGCGTTTCGAAGTATGGCGTTTCGAGATTGGTCAAAGGGTTCCTCGATCTACTCAGCATCCATCTCGTGACTGGATACGGCCGCCGACCGCTGCACCTGATCGGCACCGCTGGTTTGCTTTGCTTCGCGGTCGGCTCGGCTGGGATGACTTACTTAAGCATCAAGTGGGTCTGGTCTCGCATGGGCGAAGGCGAAGCTCTGCACCTGCATTCAACCGCCATTTTCTATTACTGCATTTTGGCCGTCCTTCTTGGTGCCCAGTGTGTTTTGGCTGGATTGCTGGCCGAACTGGTGATCTCTGTCGCCGCAGCACGCGACCGCCGAGAAACAATGAACCTGAGCGATACCCCCATGCGTTCAATCTCGGACACCGCTGGTGTCTCTCGCTTGCTCCCCAATGCATCCGGGTACAGCATTTCGGATTGGGCCGGCCTAGCCGAACCCGACAACCAATCGCCTTCGTCGCGTGACGTGGACTCGACGGGGCCGATTCACGATGCGTAAACACGAGATTCCGCGGCAACATCGCCGCAACACGTACGCGATCATGATCGTCGCGACGCTGGCGATTGTTGCCGGACGCATCGCGGTCGTCTCCAGTCAAGAAGGCGACACGGCGTTCCTCAGTGCGAACGATCGCAGTCGTTGGTGCACGGTCGCCGCGCTCGTGGAAGAACACACTTTCGCGATCGATGGCCCCATTTCGATTCGGTCCGAAGACGGCAAACGCCGCCCATGGAACACGATCGACAAAGTGCGTCACGTTGGTTCCGATGGCCAACTGCATTACTACAGCAGCAAACCGACGCTGCTAGTCACGATGGTCGCTGGCGTGTACGGCGTGGTGTATCACACCACCGGTCTGACGATGACCGAGCAACCGATTTATGTGCCTCGGCTGTTATTGATGATGATCAACGTGCCGGTGCTTGCCGTTTTCCTGGTGACGATGGCATTGATCGTGGAGCTGATTGGTGCCTCCGATTACGCGCGTCGAATGGGTGTCGCGGCAGCTTGCTTCGGCACGATGATGGTGCCGTTTGCAATCTCGCTCAACAATCATCTGTTCGCTGCAGCCGCGACTTCGTTGACGCTTTGGTTGTATCTTCGCGCCGCTGACAAGATGAGCGACTCGTTCTCCGGCATCACCTACCATCCAAAGTTCGCTCCTTGGGTCGTCGCGGGTGCCTCAGCAGCTTTCGCGGTCGCTTGTGAACTGCCCGCCCTGTCAATGTTGGCACTTTGGGCGGTGCTATTTGGCTGGATGAACCCTCGCTCGATTCCCGGGTTTGCGTTGGGCGCGGGCGTTGTCCTGATCGGGATTTTCGCGACAAACGTGTTGGCTCACAGCAGCCTTCGGACACCGTACGCTCATCGAGGCGTTGGGGAGCTCGTCGAAACAATTGAGTTGCCCGCGACTCCGTCGACCAACCAAATTGAAGTCTCGCTCTCGCACAGCAGCACGCTTCAGGCCGCTGACAAGATCAATCTGCGGAAACTGAACGAAGGTGGCTACGAAGTCATCGCCGAGCAATCTGACTCGCGAGGAAATTCGACTCAGACCCAGTACAAACTGGCTCAATCAGGAGCGACCTGGTCCTTGCTCGTCTGGGATGACTGGTACGACTACCCAGGAAGCTATTGGCGGACGGACAAGCGACGCGGGGTCGATTTGGGTGAGTCCAGCCGCATCGCGTACCTGTTTCACGCGACGCTTGGCTACTACGGGATTTTCTCCATCACACCGCTTTGGTTCCTCGTCCCGGTCGGCATGGTCGCCGGATGCCGTCACGGCCCCAGCTACATGCGACGGCTTTCCGCGGCGATCGCGTTGGCGAGTGCCGTGTGCCTACTGTTCTACATTGCCCGCCCTGAAATTGACCGAAACTACGGCGGTGTCAGTGTTTGCTTCCGCTGGATGTTGTGGTTCGCTCCCCTATGGCTCTACAGCCTGGTTCCGGAACTCAGCTCGCTGAGCGAAAAGATCCAGGGTCGATACTTCACGCTTGTGCTTCTCGCCGCCAGTGCATTTTCGGTTTCGACCAGCCTGTCTTCCCCCTGGCAGAGTCCTTGGATCTACCGTTTTGCGAGTTTTTTGGGGTGGTTGGGCGAGGAAATGACCCGGTAGGATCGAGCAGCTAGCTCATCGATGTCTCAAGGAGGAGACAGGCCTTTGACCGAACCGGGTCAGGAACATCCGCCACGCCGCAAAGCCGGCCGTCTCAAAACGGCATTGGTCCTGGTGATTGCGTGCGCATTGGCAGGCTTCCTGGTCAAACTGCTCCTGCCTCAAACCGTCGGCGAACAAGCCCGGCGTTACCTCGAAAAGACACTCGACGATCACTACGCGGACTGGGATGTCACGATTCAGCGTGGCACCTTCCAAGCCGGCACGGGACTCATCTTTGAGTCCATCCAGATCAAACCCAAGACCAGCCAATCGAGTCTGGTGTCGAAGTGGTGGTCCCAGCAACCTGCTGTCAAAATCGATCGGCTCACCGTTTTCGCGGACCTGGATCCTCAGAAATGGATGGCTGGAGACAGCCCACTGTCGACCCGCCGCATGGCCGTGGAAGGCATCGTCGCGAATGTGCATGTCGGCAGCGACAACACGCTCTCGCTGGAATCTTTGCTGCCTTTGCCGCAGATGGGCCCCCCGTGTCCGCAGATCGACCTGTACGGGGTCGTCACGAATCTAACCTTCGACACGCTCGATTCCTCACCAGTCGACTCCGACTCGCGCAGTACGTCGGCCGCGACACAACCACTTCAACTTCGTTGGTCGGACGTCGCTATCTCGACCGAGTCTACCAATGTGGAAGCCACACTCATTTCGGGTGCGGCCTATGAACGCAAGCTCGTGTTCGCTCGCGGCGACAGCAACTTCAGTGGCCCGATCGAACTGGCCTATGACAAGCTCGTTGATGGATCCGATGAGCAGTTGCGACTGAAAACAACTATCAAAGATTGCCACATCGACGACGCTGTCATCGCTCGTGTCCGCTCGCGAATTTCGAAATGGCTGCCAGAGAAAGCACGTGTCAACTTGCACGGCGACCTGTCTGCTGAATACATCCAGCAAAACGACTCCGACCAATTCAATCTCGACTTGGTTGTGCACGAAGCGAACCTCGATGACCCACGATTGCCTTCCAAAATTCGGCAGGCTCGCGGGCGGATTCAAATCACGCCGGAACAAGTCAAGCTCTTTCCGACGCAAGCCAAATTTGGCGATGCCCATTGCACGCTTCGCGGTTCCGCCGCACTGCTTCGCAAGTCTCGAACCGATTTCGACTTGGGTGCCACCGATTTTCACTTCACCGGGGAAGGCCTGACGCTCGACCAGGATCTCGCGGAAGCGATGCCTGACAAGCTCCACGATCTGTGGCAGAGGTATCAAGCTCACGGGCGACTGAACATACGGGCTCACGCGACCAACCCCGCTCCCTTGCAATCCAAAGATTGGGACTTGCAATCTCAAGTCGACATCCGCGGAGTCGACGTTCAGTTCGACAAGTTCCCCTACCCGGTCGAACAACTCGTTGGGACGATTCAAATCGACGATGGGTTTGCGACTGCCGAACAACTGACCGGACGTGCGGGTGGCCAACGAATCAACTGCGGCTTTCGGGTCCCAGTCCGGATCGATCCAGACGCTCCCAAAGTTCACACCAAACAAGTCACGATCCAAACCGAAGGATCGGTGCTGATCGATGACGCACTGATCACTTCGTTGACCCCACGAGATTCCGATGCGGGCGGTCCTGACAACTCATCGGCAACAACAAGTACGTTGACCGAAACGAGCACAACTCGGTCCGTATCGAAGGTTGAACAGTTCGTACGTTCGCTCCGACCGCGTGGTGTGATCGAGTGGGCCACGGCGACACTCGAAACCGATGCACAGGGAAACTCATCCCGGCAATTCGATTTCCGAGTTTCTGGCGGAACGCTTCGATACGACAAGTTGCCCTATCCGCTGTACAACGTCGAAGGCCGCGTCCAAATCAAAGACGACTTGGTTCGGATGATTGGCTTCACCGCCAACAATGCGGGTTCGGCAAAAGTTGACTGCAATGGGTTGTACCGGATTCCCAATCCATCCATGGGCGCTGATTCGGAACTGAACCTTCGTTTTCAAATCGCGGATCTGTCGATGGATCAATCGCTCCGCGTTTCGCTCCCTGAATCAACTCGGCAAATCTGGGATTCGCTTTCTCCGGGTGGAACTTTGGACCAACTGGATGTTCACATCCATCAGTCCGGCACCGAAGCATTGGATCTGACTTTGGTTGCGGACCAAAATGAGTCCGGTCACGTGACTCCCGATTCGCTGAGCCTTCGTCCCGTCGCGATCCCTTACCGAATTGACATCGTTGGCGGCCACGTTGAATACCGTGACAACCAAGTCCGAATCAGCAACCTTCGCGGACGACACGATGCGTCGCGAATGGTCGCCGATGGGACATGCATCCAGCATCCTTCGGGCCGTTGGTTGCTGGCGATGGATCTGCACAGTGGTTGCCGCCTGGTTCCCGACGAAGAATTGATCGCTGCGATGCCCGAGCAAGTCGGCCAAGCGATGCGAGCCCTCGACTTACGTGGCCCCATCAGCCTTCGCGGAAAAACAAACCTGCTGATGGCGAACGACGACACATCCACTCCGGTGATCGATTGGGACATTCTGCTGCAGCTCGAAGGCAACCGAATTTCAGACGTCGGTCCGGTGCACTCGCTTCGCGGTGAGATTCAAGTCCAGGGTGTTCGCGACGCGGAAGTGTTGCAGGCGGTTGGAAACATCGCTCTGGATTCCATGCACGCCTACGGATTGCAAATCACATCGTTGCGAGGCCCATTCTCCATCACGAATGAACAGCTTCGCTTGGGCGAGAACGCTCGACTGCCCTCGCCCAATCCTGAACCCAACGGCAGTGGAGTGCCAATCGTGGGAGCATTGTTTGGCGGCAAACTCAGTCTTAGTGGAGGCGCCCTGTTGTCGTCGGGCGACTTCGAAATGGACGTTGCTCTCGGCAACGCACAAATCGCGACTTGCCTCGCCGAAATTGGCCAGCATCGCACCGGCATCACAGGACGCTTTGACGGCGAAACTCATTTGGAAGGCCGATTGGGCGACTTGGATCTTTTGAAAGGCAATGGACGAGCGAGCATCAGCGGAGCGAATCTCTACCAACTGCCGTTCTTGGTTCAGGTCTTGAACCTTCTGCGGATCAAAGCCACGGAAGATGTCGCTTTCACCAATGGAGAAACCGAATTCTCGATCTTTGGTGAAGACCTAAATTTCAACCGGCTCGTGCTCTGGGGTGACCTGGTCGCACTGGAAGGCGGCGGAACTTTGAGTCGCCGCGAACACGTCGACATGTCATTCAACACTCGAGTCAGCCCGCAGAACTTGTTCAGCAAAGTCATCAACCCTTTGCGAGACAATCGCTACACATTGTGGACAATCGAAGTCGACGGCCCAATCGCAGCCCCAACGATCCGTCGAAAATCCCTCAATGGGATCACACAAACGGTGGAAGACTGGTTCCCCGGCATGGTGCGGTCCACCACCGCGGACGGCAGCAACGTCAACCGTTGAATCGGGCTCAGATCCGGGCCATCAAGATCGTGTGACCGAACGTGATTCGCTACGAACGTTCAAAAAGGCAGAGCGCTTTCAGATTACCGGACGCTGTCGTGGGTCCATAAAAAATCCAACCAACAGCTCGACCATCATCCCGATCGTCGAGAGCGGGAATGCACCCATTCTCTTCGATCTGCCCCGGAAATACTGGGCGAGCATTGGAAGGATATTCAATCACTCGTCAACTTGAGCGGTCGATCTTGATACGGAGCCGCGCATGGTCATGGGGCGTCGAAAGGAACGACCGACTTCCGCTGAATCAAAACGCTGGTATCGATCCAGCAGTTTTTCAACGATTCGGTGTTCGCCCACCACAGCCGTCAGCTCAGCCGTTCCGCCAACACCAAACGCGGACAAAAGGTGACTTCGTTCGAATTCGATCAAACGCTTCGAAACGTTGTAGTTCGCGGCGATCGCCTTCGTCGGCATCCCTTCCATCACGCAATTGAGGACTTTGCGTTGGCGTTCGGTCAGGCCATCCAAGATACGATTGCGTTTTCGGTGAGCCTTCTCCATCCCGACTTGGAAGCGATCCCATTCGATCGCTTGGCGAATGTGATCCCGAAGCGAGCCGCTGAATTTCTGGGCCCCGTCCTCGGACTTTAAGACAACGGTCCAGGCGCCCTTCTCAAAGGCGTGCACGACCGTTTGGATTGGCAGTTCTCCAGCGACCAAGATCAAGGGTGCGCTGCAGCTCGAATCGGACAGCGCTTTTTGCACCCGTTGAAATCCATCGCCGATCAATTCAACATCCACGACCAGACATCCTGGACGCTCCAGCCGACTCTCCGCGATCCACTCCAGCAATTGATCACTTGATGAACAAGGCACGACGGACCAATCAGACTCCGCCTCAATCAACGACCTCAGATCTATAGAAACAGTCTCTCCGTTTAACTGTCGAGTCAGCAAGCAAACGGCAGCACGCTCGTTCGTGGAATCAATCACAGTAAGCCCCTTCCCAAAACTGGGATATCTACGCCTTAGAATCGTCAGAAGTCGATCCATTCCCACTGTGCAACCTGTAGGTATGGCAACGCTGTCAAAACTAGCAACTCATGCTTGGGCCGTAACGGATGTTAATCCCGCAACAAAGTGCGCATTATCGCACTCCAACGGCGACAACCGAAAGCTTTGAGCAGCCCATCTGGTACACGGGCCTCCACTCTTCAGCGCAGAAACGTTTTCCACGGACTAGCAGGCCGCATGACCAGCGGCATCGGGCCGTTTCAATACCCGGTGCGGCGCGATCGCACCGAAGAAGAAACCGAGTTCAATCTAAGGGGCTGACTGAATCGGTGAGGCGAACGCCACTTCACGGCGTTGTCAAAATGGAGCAGCGGCCGATGAACAACCTCACCGGCGCAGAAAGACAGCGCGGCGGATCAGGAAACTTCCCGACCCCGCGGCAACCGAAGCATCGCATCCATGACGTCCGCTCAACGAGCGAAGTCATGGCGAACTGGCGAAACGTGCTCTCGCTAGGAAACCAACTCGGCCGAGTCGGTTGAGGTGGAAGCTTCGGCCACTTTCTTTTCGCTCGCGCGACGACGGCGTTTCTTCGGCTTGGTGATTCCCCATTCCTTCGTCAACATTTCAAACACCTCCGGCGTTTCGTAACGCACAATGTTCTTGCCTTCTGGCATCGGACCAATCAGACCACGAAACACGGGCATGCCGCGAAGCGCCAAGTCGGTGCTGCAATCGTCGATGCCGACTTGCTCGTGGTGATCGGTTAACGGATCGAGCGAACCGTAGTCGCGAATTTGAAGCGAACCATCACTGCCGCGGGCGACAACTCGAAAGGTATCTTTTTTGGTCATGGCGGAATCATTCCGTTGGAGAGGTGTTAGCAAATCAATCCGATGGCGGCGATTGTTGGGAGGTCACCGCCGCGAAGCTGATTTCATCGGTGCCATGAAACAGTTATCGACCGCTCGGGTCGCGAACCCAAACATCCGATGTTCACCCGACTCCTTCGGAACCGCCGCTTTGAATGGTGTGACCGGTGAAAGGCATTTGCTCCGAACAATCCGAACATTCGCCTCCGTCGCCCGGCTTCTCATTGCGATTTGCCGGTGCCCTACCGTGATGCATTGCCAAGAATCCCAACCACAGACGTGTTCACTCCCGATGACTACTTCCAGCTTCATGATCGTCGGTGCCAGCGGTGGCATCGGATCCGCCCTTTGCAAACAACTCGTTTCGGCAGGCCATCGAGTGATGATGGTCGGCAGAAATGAATCCAACCTGCAAACGCTCGCTCATGAACTGCAGCAACCATTTCAAGTCTGCGACGCAACCGACTGGGATGGATTGGCCGGAGTCGCCGACAATGCAATCGAACAGTTTGGCGGACTCGACGGTGCAACCAATTTGGCTGGTTCCATCCTGCTCAAACCAGCTCACTTGACCAGCAAAGAGGATTTGCAATCGGTCCTGGAAGCCAATTTGGTCACGGCGTTTGGTTTGGTCCGGACGATCGCACCTCGCTTGAAGAAACAAGGTGGTGGCTCGATCGTGTTGATGTCCAGCGGTGGCGCCGCGATCGGTTTGACCAGCCACGAAGCCATCGCCGCAGCCAAGGCAGGAGTCGCCGCGATGGCTCGTGCCGCCGCGGCGACTTATGCGGCCGGCAATGTCCGTATCAACACAGTTGCGCCCGGCTTGGTCGAAACTGAATTGACAGCCCGAGTTTGGCAGAACGAACGGTCGGCCGACGCGAGCCGCGCCATGCATCCGATGGGTCGATTGGGACAACCCGGAGACATCGCGTCGATGATTGCGTGGCTGCTGGCACCCGAGAACGCTTGGATCACCGGCCAAGACATCGCGGTCGACGGCGGACTCAGCTCGATCAAATCAGCCACCCGCTGACTCGAGCTGCATTCTCAAGTAGCTCCTGGATTCGGGCGATTCCAGCCCCAACTTCGCGGCCATGTCCATGACTTCGGCACGAGCCGTTTCCACCGCCTCGTCGCTGGGGAAACGTTCATGCAACACGCGTTCGATTTCAGCGAATTCTCCCAATCCGTCGACGCGATCAATCGTGACCGTCATCGGATCGCTCGATCCCAGGTGAAACGTTTCTCGTCGCTTGATCACCGTCGCGACTTTGTGAAAACCAAGTCGATCGAACAACGTTTCCATCGAGTCGCCAGTCGGATCGCCGGGATCCAAACGCCATTCCAATTCCTCGCGTGCCTTCACGGCACCCGGCCGTTTCGAACCCTTGTAGGTCACCAAGGGCGTTCCATCGATTCGCCGAACTCGGAGAGCTTCACCTGACTCAGCGAAGTCACGAGAAGGATGGTTGTAGTACGTGTCTTGGTTCTCATTTTCTGAAACCAAGACCGCGTCGTTCTCGGCCAATCGTTCGCGGAGTTCGCTGACGTTGGCGACGCGAAATTTCAGTTCGATTTCAAACATCCGTTCTCTTTCAAAATTTCTATACAAGTCAATTTGCAAGATCGCCGGGAGGCGTTCTCAGCCCATCTTCAACGAATGCCCAATCGAACCAAAGGAGCAGGGCTGCCTTCACTGGTGACCCACACATCCGATTTGGAGTCGACAGCAATCGCTTCGATCTGCCTTAGTTTTGGCAAATCCATTGCAATGGGAGTTCGTGACATCTGTGCCTTCAAAGTCGGATGATCCGCTTTCGCAAACTTCATCGCTTGCCAATACGTCGAAACCCAAACATCGCCTGTCACTGGATCCCGATCCGCCCCCGTGGCCAGCGCCAGCGGCAACCGAATGATCAGCTCGGCCTCGATGTCTTCGTTCAACTTACCACTCGAACCATCAATGAGTGCAACCCGATACAGCCCCACCCATGGAGTGAATCGCTTGCACAACAAGATCAAATGTCCGGATGGTTCGTCGAACCAAATCGCTTCGCAGTCTTGCGGACCATGCGGGTATTTCACGCGAAGCAGATGCACCTGATCTCGCGCCACTTCTCCAGACTTTCGCGGATCCATTTCATCGACGACCAATAGCTCGATGTGGTCACGCTTTTGTTGATTGTCGCCGCTGTCCGCAATCACCAACCTTGCCGGCCCATCGGCTTTCAACGGCGGAAGGATCGCGAGGTCTTCCCAATCAATCGCCGTGACACCAGGCAATTCCCATCGCCCGGTCGCTGCGCCGGTGTTGGCATCAAAAGCAAACAACCTCGCCCGATCACCTGAATCATTGTGCGACCAAATGCAGCTTGGATCCTTCACCGAAAACACCATCCCGCTGCTCTCGGTCAACTCCTTGTCAGCCAACTGAACCGGAACAAAAGAGGGCTCTTCCGCGGAGACACAACCCGACAATGCGAACGCAATCAAACTCAATCGAAATATCATCAAGCACGTTCCCCTGATCAAGCAAATCCTAGCGGAGCGGCGCAAGCCGCCCGGTACTGTTGAGCACGTCCTAGCGGAGCGGCACGCGTTCCAACATCTCTCGCATCGCCGATGCCGTTTGGTGCATTCCTTCATGAGATGCCAAAGCACCCGTGACCGCAACTCGCCCAATCCCGGACTGGGTCACTCGTTCAATATTGTCGCTCCCAATGCCGCCAATCGCAAATGCGGGCAACTTGAGGTCGCCAGATTGCTCCGCGTCGCTGACCTGCTTCAAAAACTCGCAGCCGGGAAAGTGATCGAACGACTTCGTCTTTCCGGGAAACGTTGGGCCGCACCCGATGTAGTCCGCACTGGTACGAGTGGCCTCGTTAACCTGCTCGATGTCATGAGTCGACAAACCGATCAAACGATCCCGCCCCACCACACGCCGCACCGCATCCACTGGCACTTCCTCTTGCCCAACGTGAACTCCGTCGGCGCCAGCCGCCACCGCAATGTCAGCTCGATTATTGATGATCCACAAAACGCCACGTCGTTTTGCGAGTGCGGCTCCAAAACTTGCTTGCTCATACAAAGTTCGATCATCGACGCTTGAATCACGAAGCTGAATCACATCGACTCCGGCATCGACCAACTGATTAATCCTGGCCTTCAGAGGTTCCGCATCGGGCTCGCAGGCGATCAAGGCATACAGCCGTGCTTCTTGAAGTTTTCGCAAGCGAAAATTCACGCCCGCCATCTTCAACTCCAAATCGCGGAAGGTGGCATAGCACTGATAGCGAATGGACTCAATGCTCGCCGCGAATTCCGGATCCGTCGTCTTTCCATATTCTTCCAGGCACCGCAACGCTTGTTGGGTCCGAGTCGTTGCAGCAGTGATCACCGAAGACAGATCTGCCCGCGATTGCTCACTTTCGGTCGTCACTCCGGTGCCCACATCCCCCGGCGTGTCGCGAGACTCGACCAACTGCAACCGGCTCCAACATCCCATTGCGGTCGCCAGATCATGGCGATGAGTCTTCAACCGATCGGTCAGCCCCAGATCGTCTAAGATAAAGCGAGCGGATTCCTCGAGCGTGCGAAGCCCTTCGCCCGCACGATTCGCGTTGGCGTCCAAGATTCGCAACACGGTTCTGGATTCGATATTCGTCATTCGCCTCGGTGCTCGCTCTGTTTTCGTTGCTCGCTCTGTTTGTTCCGCTTGAATCCTACCTTCCATCCCTCCCACCACCTCACCCGCCATGTCCATTCTTCGTCGCAGCTTTCTCACCGCAGCCGTTTTGTCCATCGCTGCTCTCGCACCAACCGGCTTCCTGCCGATCGGACACGCCGATCAACCGACCCAAAAGTCAACGCCGCGTCAAGCACGCAAGAATGACCCGTTTGCCGCACCCAAAGTCGATCCGACGCTCCCGAACGTTCTGTTGATCGGTGACTCCATTTCGATCGGCTACATGCTGGACACACGACGAGCCCTCGAAGGCAAAGCAAACGTCTTCCGTCCCGGAACAAACTGCGGCCCCACCACGCGTGGTCTCGAACAACTCGACTCGTGGTTGGGTGACCGCAAGTGGGATGTGATTCACTTCAACTTTGGTTTGCACGACCTGAAATTCATGGGGCCCAACGGGAAGAACTTAGCCGATCCCAAGCTACCGACCAGCAAACGACAAGTCCCTCTGGACGAGTACGTCGCCAACCTGGAAACGATCGCGAAAAAGTTGAAAGCCACCGGCGCGACCGTGATTTGGCGAGAGACCACTCCGGTTCCCGAGGGAGCCGGCGGCCGGCTGCCCGAGGACGGACCACGCTACAACGAAGCCGCATCCAAAGTCATGGAATCCGTTGGCGGCATCCAAACGGATCCGTTCTACGACTTCGCCATGCAGCACGCTTCCACCCAGCGAAAAGCCAACGTGCACTACACGCAAGCCGGCTCCAAACTGCTCGGTGAACACGTCGCCGAAGTCGTCGCAAAAGCGCTGGCGCAATAACACGCCCCATGTGGCATAAGCTTCCAGCTTGTGTATCAACACACAGGAAGCCTCGGCACTGGTATCACCCCCGATACCAGATCGCATCTTGGGTTCTCACAACAAAACGCGAAACAGACTGGCCAGCTTCTTCTCCAACAACGAAAGAACTGGCCAGCCAACCCATCCCCAACCCAACGCCATCAAGAAAACGATGATGGGATCGATGGTCCACATCACGGACATTCCCATCGCGTAGATTGTCATCGACGCCAACAAAATGGTGACGGGAAAGCGATGAACAAAGAAGACTTTTCTGGGCTCCTCGGCTTCGATCTCACTCGACTGCTGGTACGGGTTTGGAAGCAACGCCTCACCATCTGACTTGAGTTGGAATGGATCGAAACAAACGCCAACATTTCTTGATTCCAAACGCCGCGCGAGTTTCTTCCGTTTCGAACCGCAAGACGAACTCGATCAAACCGTCAGCCAACTTGGGTCACGTTATCCCAACCTGGGCAAACGAAAAAACGGACGTCCGCAAATGCTGACGTCCGCTTCAATGCGTGAACAATTTCTGCTGGCAAACTCGGTTCTTGCTGAAGTGACGACGGACGACTTCTGATTCGTCATTACGTCGCATTCAACCAGCAACCAGCTTGACCAACACTATTGCTGATTCAGGGCTTCTTCCATCGCATCGTTGTATTCGTCTTCCGTCATCCCATCCATGGATGATTCTTCACTGACGGGAGGCGCTTCGACAACGCTACTCTCGTTTTCGCAACCAACGGGAACTGAAAACAACAAGGCAACGAATGCCGCGAGTGTGAGCTTTTGCATGACAATTGATTCGCTTGAGTGAAGAGAAAATGTTCGCCTAAACAGATCTTTCGCAGAAAGTTGTTTACCGGTGGTTTCAAGATGACCAGAGCTCAGTCGCCGTGGCAACGCGCAAAAAAGCAACAAAAATGCGTAATTTGCATTGTTGTGGCGGCTATTTCTCACGGGGTACGGTATCTGCCTCTATAGAGGCGTGGTGAGGTGTAGCAACTCCGCCTTTTCTTTTTTAGCTCTTCTGAAGTGGAGATACCGCATGAATTCCTCGATAAAGAAGTCCGCTGGGTTCACACTGGTGGAACTCCTGGTCGTCATTGCGATCATTGGAGTACTGGTTGGACTGTTACTGCCTGCCGTGCAAGCGGCCCGAGAAGCTGCACGCCGTATGAGCTGCAGCAACAATTTCAAGCAGCAGGGTTTGGCCCTGCACAATTACCATTCCGCCTACAACCAACTGCCTGTTCACGGTGGCGGAACGGGAATCGGATTGCAGAACAATCGTTGGTGGCAAACGGGCAATGATGCCAGCCACGAATGCATGAGTGCATTGGTTGGCCTGACGCCGTTCTTCGAGCAGCAGGGGCTGTGGGAGTTGATCTCAAACCCCAGCACCCAAACCGTTACCGGGGCGGCACCGCCAGCAACAACGGGACTGACCAATCCACCGCGTTGGCCCGCGATGGGCCCCAACCCGCGAAATTACACTCGCAACCCAGGTTACATTCCATGGTCGACGGACATTCCAACACTTCGCTGTCCCAGCGATCCTGGCAAGGGACTGCCCGCTCTCGGACGAACTAACTACGCGTTGTGCCTCGGTGACTCTCCTGGTCAACAACATCACCAAAGTCGAAACGGAGATCTCACACCCCGCACGGCCAACTGGGCCATCGGGAACTACAACTCCGTTTCCCGCGGCGTGTTCATGGTACGTCGATCGGCCAAATTCCGAGACATTTTGGATGGTCTGTCCAATACAATTGCGATGGGTGAAATCATCACAGACTTAGGCGATCGAGACAAACGATCGGCTGCCTCATGGCGCCGTCAAGGTTCCAACGCGGTGAACGACAACCCATTGTTCTGCGTTGAAAACAATGAAATTGATCCTGACCGACCACTGTTTTGGTGCAACGGCGGCCCCAACTGCACGGACCCTGCGGTACTGAGTTCCAACAACCACGAGGCTCGTGGTGCCAACTGGGCCAACTTCCGTGCGATGTGCACTCAAATGTTCACAGTCCGTCCACCCAATGCAGAACTCTGCGTGGGCACATGGATTGACAGCAGTGGCACTCACACTGCAAGTAGCCGACACCAAGGCGGAGTTCACGTCTTGCTGACCGACGGAGCAGTGAAGTTCATCACTGAATCGGTTGACGCTGGCAACCAGAGTGCTGGAGCGGTTCGTCGCAACCAGCCTGGTCCACGTGCACCGGGTTCCGCTAGCCCATACGGTCTTTGGGGAGCACTCGGGACGAAAGCGTCTCGCGAAACGATCGAAACGGAGTTTTAGTTTTTAAGACTCTGATCTGTTTCACAACCAATTTTCAAAGGAGCCTTCTCGAACACTTTCGGGAAGGCTCCTTTTCGTTTCAGATTGTTCAGTCGCGTTTGCAAGCAACATCGTCTCATTCTTCACGGACGCGAATCCAGTGATCGTGAAAGCGAAGGCCCTCATCCATCTCGATTGCTGGCATATGGCATTCAATGCAGCCCCTGTCAGTAGAAACGCTGCAAACCACATGCTCGGTGTTTTGATCGTCGTGGCATTGGATGCAGGCGTGAATGTGCTGGTCTTTCGCCACCGCTTGTATAGCTTGGTGGGGGTTGTGACAGGTTGTGCATCTCATCTGCCCATTGGATTCCAGGTAGCAACGGCTTCGAAGCATCCCGACGGGCTGAAAACGAGCTAGAAGATCCGGATACTCTCGAACTTCGCGTTCGGAAAGATTCTTCGGCAATCGATGGCAATCCCCGCAAAGCTGGATCTCTGATTCGCCATCCCAATCCTTTCTCCCAACAGAATACTTCGGTGGCGTTGGCATAGCCCGAGCGGCCCGCACATGTTCGCGTCCAGGACCGTGGCATTTCTCGCAATTCACATTCGCGACTAAATCTTGGATATCCCCACCAACCACCTCACCCTGAGTGGTGTGACAATCAATACACCGCTGCAATGGTTCCCCACGCGGCCTGTCGCCGAATAATTCCAGTGCACTGGCAGGGCTCTTCTTTGAATGCCCGGGAGTGATGTCCACCCTTTGGCCGTGATAGCAACTGACCCGATGCTCAATCCCTTCGGCCTGCCCATCCGCAGAGGGCGTCAGCGTCAACATCGTTTGTGCATGCTGTCCCGATCCGAGAGCGTACTGGAGCGGAAATGCCTCTTGGCCAAACTCCGACGGGAGACGCACAAACAACTGCCCCGTGTCATCCACCGAGTACTCGTAGACGCCGTAATCCTTCCCACCATCGAACCGGGTACCAGCGAAAATTTTGGGCAAGTCGGTTTCAGACACCTGATGGAACGTCGATGCATGCCCATGCTTCGCATGCAATTCGAAATTGGTCTCGTGACATTCACGGCACACGTCCCGCCCCACAAACCCAGCGTCCTGTGCGGGTGCTTCCAATCGCTCCTTGCTTTCAAACTGAACAAGCGAAACACCCGACGGGTTGGCCTGGAACACACCTTGATCGAACTTGTTGTTCAACGTCAGGGTCGCTGAAGCCACAACCAGTATGCCAACGCCCGCCCCAATCACTCGAAGTTTCAATTTGCCGACCACAATCAACTCGAATCGCAAGAACGTTTGTACGAGGCCCTGACTCAGCTTGCCCACTTCAGGTCAGATTTTAGCATCGATCCCACCACCTGTAAGACTTTCTTTTTCGCAACCGCCCCAACCTCAGCTTGTTGTGCTGGTGAGAAGACAAAAGAGGTACAATCAAACAAGAAGAAGAAAGAGCGTTGACAGCATCCAGTCCGGTGCCGATTGTTTTGCAGCGTTCAACATTCGCTCCAACAACGGCCTCAACTGTCGAGCGAACGCAACAAAGATGTCGTCGCCTTCCCCATTGCGTTCTGGAATCTGATGCTTCGAACTGATCACGCAATTGTGCCCACCACAGCAGTCTCCAGAACAGCCATCGGTCTCTGCATGCTGGCGTCCTTTGTGGCAGGCTGTCATTCAAAGAAACCCCAAACAGGGTCAACTCGCGAAACGTCTTCGCAAGCAGACATTCGAAACGAGGACACAACGTCCCAAACCGAAACGGCATCCAACGAGACCGAAGTGGCACCGAAAGCGTCTCGCCCACCATCTTCATTCGCGAACGAAGAAACATCCGAAACAGATCTCTTCGCTTTGCAAGACGAAGCTGCGATTGCACTGGAAAATGATGACCACGACAAGGCTTACCAACTTGCTCGCCAAGTCATGCGTCTAGCCCCAAACGACCCAAGCTCCATTTTCTTGATGGCACGTGTGTTTGGCAGGCGCAACCGTTTCCCTGAAGCAATTCAGATGCTGGACAAACTGGCGTTGAGCACACCCGACGCACGACTCCCTGTGTTGGGGCAGACCGCCCAGTGGATGGTTCAATTTGGAAAGTGGAAAGACGCAGAGCAGCGTTTCCAAACACTCTTGCAGGAGGCCCCCGGAGCCACCTTGGTTCATCGCGAGCTTGCCGAGCTATTCATCCGCCAGGGCAGAACATCCGAAGCAACGGAACATTTGCAAACACTTTGTCAGCAGGGTGACATTGAAGAACTGGAGCTAAGACATTTGCTCGCCGGAGGACGACCGTTTCATGGTGACACCTCACTGGATGAGCTTGCTCCGATCGGCGTTCGAGGAAAAACCATTTACGCTGTCAGTCGTGGTGAGTGGGAACTGGCAAGAACAGAGCTCGAAGCATTGGAGACTCGCCCAAGCGACACGCGACCGATCCTGGGACGCATCCACGTCCACCTCAACGACAAAGAATCACTGAGCGCATGGAGTGAAGAAGCCGATCGTGTCGAAACATCCAATCCAGAATGGAGTTTTCCCAAGGCAGCGAATTTCGCGGATCAGGGAAACCACGTTGCTGCGGTGCGTCTGTTGTGCGAAGCGGTGCTGTTCGACCAGACAGACAGCGATGCCTACCGTCTGCTCAGCCAATCCCTGCTAGCCGTCGATCGACCAAACGAATCGAAAGAAGCTGCGAAGCGGTTTGAGTTGATTTCTGAAACGCAACGAATGGGTCGTGAAATGTCTTTGAACGAAGACCGCGACGATGCGAAGCTTGTCAGCCTGATCGAAAATCTCGATCAGTTGCAACGTCCTTGGGAATCGTTGCATTGGTGTGGTGTGCGTTTGGCGTATGCAAACACAAACAACTCGCTCTCCCAAAACGAACTTGATCGCCTCGCATCCCAGATCAAAGAACGCAGCACCCGACTCAACAACGAGGGTTGGATTCCAGACCGCCAATTTGTGACTTGCTGGATTGACCGGGATTCACTCCAGCAGACAGACGCACCAATTGATACACTGCCCAAAAAGTAATCCGTGCGAAGCGACTGACCTGGGTGTTGACTGAATGAGCTGGACGAATTTTCTGCTGGCTCTTTTCGGAGGGGTCATTTGCTGGGTGGCATGGATTGCTTTGGCCGGTGCCACGCGGACCGAGCCGGTGGTGATCTCGACGGGCTCTGAGCAAGGCATCTACTTTCAAGTCGGAAAGGAGATCGGCGACTCGTACATGAATCGGCATCCGGAAATTCGCTGCGAAGTGATCCCGAGCGAAGGAAGCCGCGAGAACGTCACCCGACTGCAAGATGGAACGGCCGATGTTGCGATCGTTCAAAACGATGCCGTTGCTGACGAACGCGTTCGCAGCCTCGCGATCCTGTACACCGAAGTGCTGCACCTGGTTTGCCGGAAGGATGCCGGCATCGAATGCTTGAACGACTTGGCCGACCACCCCACCAACCTCGGTTCGTTATCCGGCGGAACTCACCCGTTGGTGGAAGCACTGCTGCAATTCTCACGGGTCGAAATCCCAGCGGAGCACCAACAGAACTTGGGGTTCGCTCAATCCGCTGAGGCATTGCGATCTGGAGACCTCGACGCGGCTTTCTTCTTGGTCGGGCTGGGATCTGAAATCATTGAGAAATTGATCGCGAGTCCCGAATTTCAGCTGGTGCCAATCCAAATCCGCGCCATGGAAGGTGAAGCAACCTTCATTTCAGAGCGGGCGTTCATCGACGGATTCCGCACGCACTACCCGCATGCAAAAGTGGCCGAGATTCCGTTGATGTCATACGAAGGGAGCCCGATCACTCCCACGCCTTCTGTCGGCATCGGCGCGGTATTGGCGTGCAGTGCCGACTGGGACGAAGAGCTTGCCAACGATTTGGTCGAGACCATCTTCGCTCATCGCGCGGTCCTGGGGCGAAAGATTTCCTTGCTCAGTGGACTGGATGAACAATCCAGTCAAGCTCAACTGCAGTTCCCACTTCATCGCGGCGCGGAAGCCTACTTTCGCCGGAACGAACCCGGGTTCCTGGCTCAGAACGCCGAGTCAATCGGGGTGTTGATCACGGTCGCGTTGCTGCTTGCCAGTGGCTTGCATGGGATCAAGAAATGGATTGATCAGCGACGCAAAAACCGAGTCGATGTGTACTACGGCCGAGTCCAACACATCCTGGATTCGATTGGACACCAGCGAGTTTCCGATTTTGGCGCCGCACTGCGAGACCTGGAAGCAATCGAGTCGACCACCTGCCAAGAACTGATCGAGGAACGACTCGATGCAGACCATTCCTTTGTCATCTTGCAGAACATGATCAATCGCTGCCGAGCCGAAATCGAACGAGCAGAAACTGCCGCAAAGGGGGACTAGTTTTGTCATCAGACAAACGGCGAAGCCTCACCCAGCAAATGGCGAGGACACGCCATCGCACTGCCACCAAACAGCTTTGAGTAACAACTCGGAGATCGACTTACTCGACCTTTTGAATATCGCCGGGTTTCCACGTGAGACTGATGGCCGGTTCGGTTGGGGCGTAGAGACGCAGGATGGCAAAGTAACCGCGGCCTGGAACGGTGGCGAGCCAATTGGCTTCCTTCCCGGCGGGTGCTTGCGGGCCGAGGTGCAAATCGATCGAACCATCCGTGTTCTTTTCGGGATGATTGAGCTTGCCTAGCGAGGGGAACGGCTGGCCGTTGTCCAATCCGGAGGCGTTCTCTGCTTCATAAAGCGTGACAGACCAAAACAATCCGGCAGGAATGTCTTTCGGCAGGTGCAGTTGGTAGTTGTTCTCGCCGTCGAGCCATTCACCTTCCGCGTCCTTGAACGCGATCATGTAGAACGCGCCCTTGCCTGGCGTCATCGAGACCATGCCGGGACTGATGGAGTAGTAATCGGTGAAGAACCAAGCTCGTCCATCCAGATTTCGTACGCCGTGTTGGCGGTCGGCAAAGGTTAAGTCGACGAAGGAATCGGGATAACGGGAATCCAGATTATTGATCGGGTTCAGCCACTGGCGGTCTTCATAGACACGAAAATCGACTCCATCCAGTTCAGGCTGCATCCCAAGAACGCGTGAGGTCTTGTAGGCTGTTTTCGCAGCATCACTCAGGATCTCTTTGCTGCGATCGTCTGGTTTGAAGGGTTGACCGGCGACGATCCCTAGACCGGCGAGCATGCCCAACCAGTCGGGGCCTGCGAGATTCTCGCCTTCCGAATCGACCAGCCATTTCAATTGCTGGAAAGCTTCCAGGTCGGTACGAGGCAGCATTTCATGTGCTCCACCAGAAGCATCATGAAATTCCATCGGCTTGGCATTGTCCTTGTCTCCCAGAGGATAGAGCACCGATTGCTTGAGCACATCAACTGCGGGAGTGATGTTGTCTAGCGATTGATAGAACGAACGCAAGAAAATGAAGACGTTGTTCGTGCCCGAGCGATAGACGTAGTGGTCCTCGGGCACGTCGCCTTTGTACCCTGGCGGCAGAAGCAGAAACTTGCCGCCCTTCCCCGCGTCGGGGCCGGGCAGCCCCAGATCGCCAAAAAATTCGCCGCCATCCACCGGGATCGGTCGCTGCCAAAAATCGAGCAGGATTCCCTGCAGCTTCGGCGGGGCCTCAAAGACCAATGGGCCAGTTTTGGACAGATCAGTGAAGATCATGCCGTAAATCAAATCGGAGTTGGGCGTGGTGATACGAGTCTTCGCATCGAGCCGCTTCTCCCAGATCGCCATGACGTTATAGCCACTGCCAAACGAGTCATCAAACCCGTCTCGCATGCCCATCGTGTTGAGCAGCGGCATCGCCCACAGATACGTTTGCGAAGCCCGTTGGAACAACAGCTCCTCTTTGAGTTGCTTCGCGGTTTCTGCGGTGGGGCGATTGTGATCGAGTGGCAACTCGGCGAGATTGCTGTAGCGATCGGATTGGGCCAACAAGGGGCTGGCAGAGAACAAAAGAAGGGCGGCAACTCCAGCGAACTGAAATGCACGACGCGGATTGCGAGCTGATTTCATAGGATTGGCTCAGATTGCGGGTAGAGAAGCGGTTTGCTTGATTGGCCACCACCTGTGTTTTCCCAAGGCGATGGACGAAAGAAAATTGTTTGGACAGGCAGTCGGCTTCCTATTGAACAACTTCAAAATCAGGCAACTTAAATGACTTATCGAAGAACGGTTGCAACGGGGCATAGAGCCGGAAATAGACAAACCATCCATCATCACCGATGGTTTTAAGAAAGTTGCTTTCCATGCCTTCAGGAGCCTCGGCTCCGATGTACAGATCCACGGAGCCATCGCTGTTTTTGTGAAGTCCTTCTGTACGACTGCCCAGACTGATGTCGCGGATTTCGGTTCCCCCATTGTCATACGGCCGCCGGGTCTCTTCGCTGTAAAGCGTGACGGACCAAAATTGCCCCACCGGGACGTCTGCGGGCACGTGCAGCTTGTAGGTCTTGTCGGCGCGGAGCATGTCGCCAGAGGCATCGCGTTTCGTGGTCATATAGACCTGCCCCTTTCCGGGTGTTGGATTGACCATGCCTTTCGATGCACCGACGGCCTCATAGAACCAAGTCGCTCGCTGGTCAATTTCCTGAATTGTCTCGGTCTCTTCTTCGACGTGGAAGTCAAAGCTCTTGTACCACGACGTGCCTTCCCAGTACGGATCGGTGTAGCGGGGATTGACCTGGATATTGCGAGTCATCAGCTCACCCATCGCTGCTCCATCCAGCAAGATTTTTTGCAACCGCTGATCGGGCTCAAACGCTTGCCCTTTGGCGATTCCGAGCGGTTCGAGCATCGCCATCCAAGGTTTGTCGATGGTGCGCACCGGCTCCTCGTTCAGGATGTCCGAAAGGACTTCCCAGTAGTCCAGGCCTCGCGGTGCGGTCGCACTCCACTCCACATTTTTGTCCTCGATGAAGCGGCATGGCTCGGGAGCTTCGTCGACCGGGCCCATTTTGTACTGTGATTTGTAGGTCTCGTAGTACTTAGGGTCGGGATCAAGAACCCGAATTCCCACGAGCACGTTGTTGGTCGGGCTTTGGAAGACGTGGACGCCTTCCTGCTCGTAGGACGCGGGGTTTTCTTCTGGGCCAACGACAATGTAGCTGGCACCCTGACCTTCGTCGGGCCCCGTCAGCCCCAGGTCGAACACTGAGCGCATCCAAAAATCGAGGACGCCGCCAGCGGTTTGTCCAGCGGGATATTCGATCCGAACCGGCCCGCCCTTGAGATTGGTAAAATTGAAGATGTAGGGTGTTGTCAGATTGCCTGTAACGATTCCCCGCTTTTCTTTGAGCGATTTTAGGACGACGAAGTCGGTTGCGCCCTCGACACCAAACGCTTCGGCTTGACGGTCGCGCCAAGTCGCGATGCTAACCAGCGGAGTGCTCCAAAGATAAGCTTGGCACGCACGTTGGTAATCCAACTCATCAAATAATCTTTGCGACGCTTCTTCGTCAAAATAGCTGTCGTGAAGCTGAATCTCTCCAATGGGAGTCTCAATCTTTTCATCGCCCCGAAGCCCCGCGTCAGCGAGCGGGACGGGCTTGTCTTGAGCGTTCGCATTTAGTACGCCAACACACAGAAGCATCGCAACGGTGATGGTTTGGTGGAGGTTGGATCTCATATTCAACGTTCCTTCAAATGGATGAAGTCGACAAGTGAATCAGGACGAAGGTTCGGTCGCGAACGTGACACGTCATCTTCGCGACATTCGTCCCTGCCTCTGGCGTGATCCTACCAGTCTGACGGTCGAAAATCATCTGACTCATTGACGCTCTTTCAAGGCTCATCCAATCTTATTGCGTTCCACACAAGAGACCAACGACCGGACCGGCGATCGAGATGGCCTCCGCCCATGGTGGACGGAGGCCCGCTTCACCTTTTGCCTGGGACTCGCTTGGCGAACCCATGCGATCATCTAGTGCCCGATCAGTGCTCGTTGAGCTTCGAGTTCGAGATTTTCGTAGCTCTCTTCGCCGGTATCGATGCCGACGGCTTGGATGGTTCCGCCTTCGAATCTTGCCGGAGTCTCGTACTGTTCGGTCACCGCGTCAGCACTGTCCCAACCGACGCACATGCCATCACCCGAGAGCGTAAACTTAGCGGGTTGCGTCTTCATGTCGCCACTGTCGACCACTTTGTCATTGACGTACAACTTTGTTTTCCCAAGGTGCTCGCCGTGTTCACCCGATTTTTCTCGAATGAATTCCACACCGAGGGTGTACTTGCCTGGCTTCAGCTCTTCCGATTCAAAATGCTGTTCCGGTTTAATCCCGAGAAAGTTGTAGACGTAGTGAAGTTTTTTATCTTTCAAGAACAACGAATGGCCACCGAATCGGGAACCGTGTGCGAAGAGCACGCCCGACGCATCGGCGTCAGTAATCTCGACGTTGGCCATGATTTTGTACGAGCGACCTCGAATGTTCGCCGCGACGCCTTCCGGAATGGCTGATGTTCCGGGGTAGTAGACGTGTCGATCGCTCGGTGGTTCATTCGTCGGGCGCGGAGTTGTCAACAGTTCCGCAGGAGAACGATCGTCAATCGGTAGCACCAGGTTCTTCTCAGCCTCTTCGAAGTACGCCGCGACCAATTCCTTCACTTTCTCAGGATGCTTCTCTGCGAGATTCTTCGATTGGGCACGGTCTTCAGCAACGTGATAGAGTTCCCACTCGTCCTTCTCATAGTCACCTGAGTTGCTGAAGGGTGAGTGCAGCGACGAAATCATCCAGCCGTCCTTCCAAAGGCCTCGCGTTCCGAACATCGTGTAGTACTGAACGTGGCGGTTCGTCGCCGCATCGGGTTCAGCCTCAAAGGTGTAGGTCATCGATTTCCCGGACAACGGATACTGCTTCACACCCTCGTAGACCTTGGGCATCTCCAACCCGGTGATCTCCAGAAGCGTTGGCACGATGTCGACGCTGTGGTGATACTGGTGGCGAAGTTCTCCCTTCGCTTGAATGCCTTTGGGCCACGAGATCACCAAAGGATCCACCGTGCCGCCGGCGTACTGCGAATATCGTTTGAACATGCGGAAAGGTGCTGACGTTGCCATTGCCCAACCAGTCGGGAAGTGGTTGTAGGTGTCTGGACTGCCCAAGACATCCATGTACTTCATGTTCTCTTCGATCGTGTCGGGAAACCCGTTGAAGAATTTGTTCTCGTTGACCGATCCGTTGGGGCTGCCTTCACCAGAGGTTCCATTGTCGGCCGCGTAGATCACGATCGTGTTATCGAGCTGCCCGGTCTCCTCGAGGTAGTCGACCACGCGTCCGACCTGCGCGTCGGTGTACTCTGAGAATCCGGCGAACACTTCCATCATCTTGGAGAACAACTTCTTCTCGTCAGCCGAAAGCGAATCCCACGGTCGAACCATGTCAGCCGGGTCCGCTACGTCCTCGGACATCGGATTCATCGGCGTCAGCTCGGTGCCTTCGGGCATGATGCCTTTCTCAATCATGCGAGCCAGGACGTGTTCACGGTACGCTTCATAGCCGTCGTCGAACTTGCCCTTGTACTTGGCGATGTATTCTTCCGGAGCATGGTGGGGTGCATGATTGGCACCGGGGCAATACCACATGTACCAAGGCCGCGAAGGGTTGGACGACCGATGGTCTTTCACCATCTTGATCGCTTGATCAGCCAAGTCTTTCGAAAGGTGATATCCTTCCTCTGGAGTCGCCGGCGGTTCGACGAAGCGATTGTCTTCGGTCAGGTCGGGATACCACTGGTTCGTTTCGCCACCCAAGAATCCATAGAAACGATCAAAGCCCATGTTCAGGGGCCAACGTTCACGGCTCGCTCCCGAAGCAACATCTTGTTCGGGCACATTGTGGTTCTTGCCAACCCAAAACGTGCTGTAGCCTCCGTCTTGGAGGACTTGTCCGATTGTGGCGCATTCCTTTGGAATATGGCCATTCGATCCTGGGAACCCGGTTGCCACTTCGGTGATCCCCGCCATCCCGTTGAGGTGGTGGTTTCGTCCGGTCAAAAGAGTGGACCGGGTGGGTGAGCACAACGCGGTCGTGTGCCAGTTGGTATAGGTCAGCCCGTTGGCCGCCAGCTTGTCGAGCGTCGGCATGTTGATGCCACCGCCGTAAGGTGACCAGGCCGCCAATCCAGTGTCGTCATATAAAACGAACAAAATATTCGGCGCACCCTCAGGTGCCTTCTTTGGTGTGAACGGCGTCCAGTCAGGTTTGGAATCGCGAATATCGGTTTTGATGATTCCTTTGAAATCCGCAGCCTTTCCCTCGCTCGGAGATTGGCTGTCAGCGGAAGCATCGCTCGCAACTTTCGTCGGTTCGTTCTCGACCGCATTTGATGGACCCGGTATGAAAACCGATCCCGTCAACAAGACCAAGAATCCAAAACTTCTACCAAATTTCATCACAGGTGCCCTTGGGAATGACGGTCATTGAAAAGCCATGTTCACGGGGAAATGCATGCGAGGGTTGACCAATCCTGAGCGCCAACCCTCCGCAAACAGAGGGGCGCAAATAGAGCACACGCTCCCAAGCCGACAAAGTAAAATCGATATCAAAATACGGCAAACCTGACGCCTCGCGAGCAACTCCAAAGGATCCATGGCCACTGACATGAACTTTTTCAAACTGGAGTCTCGCCATTTCGAAGAGATGGAACAAACGCTCAGCGGTTGGGACCATCAATATCGCCAGATGAGCCCCGGAACCTTTCGTGGGATCTTGCAGCACCTGCAGACCGAAACCTGCGCAATTTTTCGCAATCGGTGGGAACAATCCATTCACTATCACGGCACAGCGCCGCCCGGAACGCTCGGAATGGCGATTTCGCTCGAGCAGCAAGGCGAAGCACGCTGGGTGGGACAACGCGTCTCGTTCAATGACCTGATCGTGCAGCGTGCAGGGAGGGAAGCGGAGTATCTATCCGGTTCGCTATGGGACAGCGTCGTCTTTGTCGTTCCGGAGGCCGTGTTGTCGGAACGCATCGCGGACCTGCAACAGATCGATCCCGATCCGATCGTGCAAACCCATGGCGTTGTTCATCTGACTCCGCAGTTGGCTGATCAACTTCGCCGTACCAGCCAAGCCTACTTGCATGCGGCGGAGCGATTCCAAAACGGATTGTGTGCCCCGCACGTCATCGAGGAGTTGGCCGATCGAACCATCACGCTGTTAGCAACCGGATTGTTTGCTTCACGTGTGAACCGCCATTCCAATTCCATCCTACAACGTCGAAACAAGTTGGTTCACCAAGCAAAAGAACATGCGGCCGATCGCGCCAACCAGCCGCTGCGTATCGGCGAGCTGTGCAAAGAAATCAAAGTGAGCGAACGAACACTCCGACACGCCTTTGGTGACGTGACCGGCATGAGTCCGCTCGACTACTTAAAAGCATTTCGACTCAACCGAGTCCGACGACAACTCCGTGAAACAACGGAGCAGGATGTCTTGGTCAAACAGTTCGCCTACGCCAACGGCTTCAGCCACCTCGCCCAGTTCAGCCAAGACTATCGACAATTGTTCGGTGAGTTGCCTTCACAAACGCTGCAGCGAAGCAACGCTGGTCTTGCATCCAAGTAAACAAATTTACGAACTGGCGCTGCGGTAACTGCCGAGGGCTCGGCGAAAGACCCAGCGGCTGAACGTGACGCTCAGCACGGTGGCGATCAACGCCCAACCAACCAACATCCATTCTTCGTTGGTTCGCGGATCGATGGGCTTGGCCAACAAACGAGCCGGTACGTTCACGACCACTAGCACGGGCACCACAAAGGTGAAGAACCCGTACATCGGTGTGCCCCAACCACGGTTGTAAATTTCCATCGGGTAACGGCTGAAGTTGGTGATGTAGAACCAAAAGTTGTAAAGCGTTTGATTGCGTCCCAACCAAATGCTGGTTGCGGAAAGACAAATCATCAGGCTGTACATGATGACGACGCCGCACATGCAAAACAGCACATACAGCACCACCGACATCGCCGTCGGAATGTGCGGGTCGACTTCCCGGGTGGCCAATCTCGAAAGAGCCACGCCCGCGATCACCAACCCAGCCAAGAAGTTGGCCAGCGACGACCAACTGACCCGCCGGAACGAAATCAAAAACTGGGTGTCGATCGGTTTCAGCAACGCAAAGTCCAACCCGCCCGTACGAATCAGCTCGCTGAATTCTTCCGCGTTGGGCATGAAGAACGCTTGCACAATCGAGTTGATGAACCACGTCGTGGCCAAAAACAAAAAGAACCGTTCGCGATCCCAGCCCGTGTCGGCTCCGATGGATCCGGTGAACTGAAAGATGATCAGGTAAAAGCCGACGTTCATCAGCGTCCAACCAATGCTGCTCAGGCACTCGATCACAAAGTTCGCGCGGAACGTCATGTCGCGAACCAGACTGTTGCGAGCAAACGTTCCAAACACGCGAACGTATCGCATCCATTCGGAGCCCGTTTCTCGATCGAAGCCGACTGAATCGCTCATCCACTGGTCGTCCATGGAAGGGCTGCCTTCATTCGCCTGGTTGGCTGTTGAATCGGATTGCATCGCATCAACCTCCGTAACCGCTGTAGCGAGCCACACCGCGGGAATAGGACCAGCGGCAGACAACGATGAAGAACGTCAGCCAAGCCGCTTCGATCGCCATTTCCATCGGCAAATCTTCGTCGGGAATTTTGCCGAGGAACACAGCCGCGGGGAAATAAGCGAGGTACTTCAGAGGCAACAAGTTAACGAACCATTCGATGCTGTCAGGCAGCAATGAAATCGGAAACATGTGCCCCGACAAAAAGAAGCTGAACAACATGTACAGGAACAACAGCGATGAGACTTCCAGGAACCAGAATCCGATCATCCCGATTGCGGCCTCGAGAAAGAAACCGATCAGAAAGCCCATCACCAGCGATCCCAAAAACGCAATGAACAGGTGCGGCGGCGGAAATCCTCCGACGAAATAATCGCGGCAGAGATAGAACACCAAACCAAATGGCGCGATCGCGATCGCGTAGTAAGCGACCTTGTGAGCGATCCGGTTGATCAACAAAAAGCTAAGCAAATCGATGGGCTGGATCAGGTAACGCTTGATCTCCCCTTCGCGAATTTGAAGGGCGATGCCAGACGCCAATCCTGGCATGCTGGAAAACGCCCGAGCCAGCATGGTGATCAGGTAGTACGCGACCATGTCTCGAAAACCGAACCCGCCGATCTGCACCGCGTCCGTTGAAGGATCGAGTTCTGATCCACCAACGGCTGACTCGACCATCTTTTCCGCCGCTTGGCTGGCAGCGATCGAATCGTAGATCGCCCACCAGAGAAAGATCTGAGTGACGATGGGCAAGAACCGCATCAACGTCCCGAGGGCAAAGTCCCCGCGGTACACCAGTCTTTCCGACAAAGCGGTGGTGAAGATCTTTTTCCAAACCCGCACGCGACCGCCCCACGTCGCTGCGGCAACGTGATGCGAATCCGGGTTGGGATCGTCAAACGACGAAGTTGCGGTCGCCATGAAGTTTTCAGGAAAACATTGGTGTGAGACACGTGGGCGACCAAGCACCCTGGGCACGAACGGCAAAACGGAGAATTCCCTCGCGAGCCGTCGCAAACCAAAGTAGCCGAGAGGTGAAGTTCTTCCGAGGCCCTAACCTGAGAACGCCGCAATTGGGATCCAGCGGCGTTTGCAGCGTGGATTTGACAAAGAATTTCGCCTCCAACATTTTGGCCACAGATTGGTATTGACGCGTCCGTGAAACCCCAGCAAACTTCTCACATGCTTGTAACGAAGCGGGCAGCCTGCCAATTGGGGAATTCCACCCGACGCGGCTGACACACTACGCTACAGGGATGTAACCGGATCGAAATTTGCCTCGGCACCTCGTCCTTCTCCGTTTTCCAACGGGATCGTCGAACCGCCGGTCACTCAGGAAGAGTGGCGATCACTTCGCAGTCGCGAAGCCGGGTTGACCGTTCCACTGACCGCATCCAATTTGGGTCGGCAGCCGTTGACAAGCCTGCAAGAAAAATCTTGCTCGACTTGCCCGCCGCATGTCGTTTCTGAAGTGGATGTCCCCCGCGTTCGTGCTGGTTTGACATGTCGCCAACGACATTTTGATCTGGCCTTTTGACAGGAGCGTTCGTTTGTCCTCTTCAACGGACTTCGACGTCAAAGAGCGAGTTCGCGCCGCGACCGACATCGTTGATGTCATCGGGCATGATCTGGAATTGCGTCCGCAGGGCCGTCACTTCGTTGCCCGCTGCCCGTTCCACAACGACACACGTCCGTCGATGACGGTCAACCAAGAACGCCAATCTTGGAAATGCTGGGTCTGCGACATCGGCGGGGACATCTTCAGCTTCGTCATGCAACGCGAAGGCGTCGACTTTCCGACCGCACTGCGAAGCTTGGCCGAACGAGCCGGAATCGAAATCCCCGAATTCAATCGCGGCCCCAAAACTCAACCGGGCAGCCCCGACGACAAAGCCACCCTGATGAAAGCGGTGGACCTGGTCTGCCGAGCCTACTTCGACGAACTGGCCAACGGAAAATCCAACGACGCCAAGTTGGCCCGCGACTACCTCGCTAGCCGCGGCATCGACGACAGCAATCGCGAATTGTTCAAGATTGGCTTCGCTCCCGACTCGTGGGACTTCGCCGTCAACCTGCTGAAACAAAACAAGTTTTCCGAAGCGGTCGCCCAAGCCGCCGGTGTTGCGATTGGCCGCGATGGGAAATCGGGTTGCTACGATCGCTTCCGAGGCCGATTGATGTTCCCAATCGACAACGCACAAGGCCAAGCCATCTCGCTAGGCGGCCGAATCATCCCCGCGATTTCCGACCGCATTGCGGAAGCCAAAGGTGACGGTTCCAACGGCGGAGCGAAGTACATCAATGGTCCCGAGACCATGTTGTTCCGCAAATCCAACGAGCTTTACGGATTGCACCTGGCTCGTGACGCGATGCGTGCCGCCGATGAAGTCCTTGTCATGGAAGGCTACACCGACGTGGTCGCGACTCGCATGGCGGGCATCGATCACAGCGTTGCCGTCTTGGGCACCGCTTTGACCGCGTCGCATGTCCGCGTGCTCAAACGCTTCGTCAATCGAGTCGTGCTGGTTCTCGATGGCGACGACGCAGGCAAACGTCGCGCCGAAGAAGTCCTCGAATTGTTCGTCACCGCCGACGCGGACTTGCGAATCCTGACGCTGCCCGACGGACTGGACCCAGCCGACTTCTTGGCTCAGCAATCCGCCACGAACTTGCTGGACATGGCTGGCCAATCCCCCGACGCAATGGACCACAAGCTCAATCGCTTGACCGAAGGCGTCGACGTCACGCGCGACACACACCGAGTCACCACCGCCATCGAAACCATGCTGGGTGTGCTGACCAAAACACCGGCCAAAAGCGACAAGACCGAACTGAAGATTGACCAGTTGCTGGTTCGCATGAGCCAAACGTTTGGACTTCCCGTCGAACGCCTGCAACGACGCCTCGAAACGCTGCGACAGGAAAACGCGGAACGCGAACGCAAACAAGCTCGCTACCGCAAAGCCAGCCCGAGCAATGGCCCCGGGAAACCCACGCCTTCCGGCCAATCAAGACCGCAAAAACCCACTGCACCGGCGCCTTCCAACGCGTCGATGGACGACTTCGATCCGTTCGCTCAAGCGGCGATGGAAGACGCGGCGTCGTTTGGAATTGACGAAGGCTTCGACGACTACGCTCCGTCAGGCCCAAGCGATTTCGGTGCGTCCAATCAGCAACGCCACGGCTCACAAAGCGGACCGGCACGACCGCAGCAGCCAGAGCAGGGCGCCGCGATCACGGGTGTCGACCGGGAACTGTTTGAGATCCTGATCGAGTCGCCCGAAGTCGCCGCGATGGCGGTCGAATCGGTCGACCCTTCGTGGCTACATTCCAACACTGCAAAGATGCTGCTGTCGGCTTACCAAGACTTGGATCTGCAAGGCCGCGACCTGGACGTCGACTCCGTGCTTGTCCTGCTCGAAAACGATTTTTTGAAAAATCAAATCATCACTTTGCAAGAACGAATTGAGCAACGAGCCGGCCATGTTTTGGACGAGCCACAACTGCGATACACCGCGATCCTGACTCGTTTTCGCGAACGTGAATTTGACGCCGAAAAGATCCGTCAAATTGAAAAATTACAATCTGCATCCTTGCCCGAAGACGAAGAGCTCGCGATGCTAGAACAACTGTTTGCTGCCGAACGAATTCGGCAAACGCCCCGCTAGGACAATCCTTCCAAGGCACCCACTCAAAGGAGCCGCGACACCCGACCCAACTGAAGCGTTTCGCGATTCATGATGAATCGCATTTGAAAAGATTTCAAACACGACACTCCAGTCATGGCTGAACTGAATCACGTGATTCAGGTTCCCGCAAACACCAGCTTGACTGACCGTTCCACGAAGGAACGTGACCCATAACAGGAGGTTTTTCCGATGCAATTGATGGACCAAGATCTTTCGCAACTCATCGCCCGCGGAACCAAGGACGGTTTCCTCACATACGATGAAGTCAACGCATACCTGCCCGACGAAGACGTCAATCCAGAGAAGCTCAACTCGCTTTTGTTGGCCCTGGAAAATCGCGGCATCCAACTGATTGAAGCCTCGGAAAAAAAGGCTCGCGACGCCGCTGCTCGTCGCCCCGCTCCCAATGTTCGCGGCTTGCGTTCAGTTGAAATGGGTGCTGACGAAGAAACCCCCGAACAAGCCTTGGCGAACGAAGTCGCGTCGCAAAGCTTCTCGTCCGCGGACCTGCCCAAAGCCAGCGAAGACCCCATTCGCATGTACCTCAGCCAAATGGCCGAGATCCCCTTGCTGTCTCGCGAAGAAGAGATCGCACTGGCGAAGAAGATAGAAATCACTCGCAAGCAATACCGTCGCTCGCTGTTGGAAACTGACTACGCTTTGCGAGCCACCGTCGAGACGCTGCAAAAAGTCCACTCGGGCGAACTTCCCTTCGACCGAACGATCAAGGTCTCACTCACCGAACAACTGACCAAAGAGCAGATCTCGCAGCGGATGCCGCACAACTTGCGAACGCTGACCGATTTGATCGCCAAGAACAAAGCGGACTTCGAAATCTTGGTGCGTCGCAGTGCTTCGCCACGTTTGAAAGCAGAAGTTCGCAAGCAATTTCTGCGTCGTCGTCGCAAGTGCTTGGAACTGGTCGAAGAACTGTCACTGCGGAGCCGCCGCGTCACGCCGCTGCTGCACCAACTCGAGAAGATCTCTGGCCGAATGACCTTCATTCGCGAGCGTTTGGCCGAACTTGGCAACGATGCGATGAGCCGCGACGAAGCCGCTGACCTTCGCCAAGAACTTCGCGAACTGATGTTGGTCACGCAGGAAAGCCCAACCAGCTTGCACAACCGCATGAGCAAAGTTCGTCGCCACTTCGATCAGTACGAATCGACCAAACGCGAACTCAGCGCCGGCAACCTTCGCTTGGTCGTTTCGATCGCGAAAAAGTACCGAAACCGCGGACTGTCGTTCTTGGACCTGATCCAAGAAGGCAACACCGGATTGATGCGAGCCGTTGACAAATACGAATACCGTCGCGGATTCAAATTCAGCACCTACGCAACATGGTGGATTCGCCAAGCGATCACCCGCGCTATCGCTGATCAAGCTCGCACGATCCGAATCCCAGTTCACATGATCGACGTGCTCAGCAAACTCCGCCAAGCACAAAAACGCCTGACGCAAACGTTGCGTCGTGAGCCAACATACGAAGACATCGCCGAAGCGACCGATGTGCCGATCGAAGAAGTCCGCCGCGTGATGGACATCGGACGTCACCCCGTCAGCCTCGACCGCCCAGTCGGCGAAGGTGAAGACAGCAGCTTTGGCGAGTTTGTCCAAGATAGCGAAACTGACAACCCTGTCCGGATCGCAGCCAGCGGTATGTTGCGGAACAAGATTGACGAGCTTCTCAAAACGCTCACCTTCCGCGAACGCGAAATCATTCGTTTGCGTTACGGTCTCGTCGACGGATACAGCTACACGCTCGAAGAATGCGGTCGGATCTTCAAGGTGACTCGCGAACGAGTCCGTCAAATCGAAGCCAAAGCAGTTGCGAAGATGCAAAGCCCATCGCGTGCAGAGCGTTTGTCGTCGTACCTCAAACCAGCTGCCTGATCCATCGGGCGTGCTCACCCTGAAGTGAGCGAAGTGAAATTTTGAAAGCCTTTGGAGAATCGTCTTGCCCAGACGAATTTCCGAAGGCTTTTTTTGTTTGAAACGATCCGCAGACGTTTCAACTTGCCAACCCACATTTCGCGTTTTGTGATACAACCCTGCTGCGGTGCCCGTTCACTCGGTCAGCAAACGATCGATAGAGTTTCGGCGACAAAATCCGTGGCGTAATGTCGCGACCGTTGAAATCTGCAGGTGCCGGTATGGGTTTTTGCGACGACTAAGTTTTTAATGAAGGCAGGTGACCTTCGCAGATCACCGCTGTTCATGGCGATTGCTGCTTGAGCGTTGCCGCATTCGTGTTTGGATGCTGTTCAACTACGGAAATCAGAGGATAGAAATGGCGACTGGTACGCCGACCAACGGTCATGGTGACGCTGCTTTGTCATCGGACTCAGGCACAGAAGAAGTCCGGCTGGAACAGTTTCAATACGACGACGGCATCGTCCGTTTGTTTGCGACCGCCACGATCGTTTGGGGCATTGTTGCCACTCTGGTTGGCTTGATCGTCGCGGTTTTGTTGGTGCTGCCGTCAATCACGGGCGGATTGCCATGGTTCACGTTCGCGCGACTGCGTCCGCTGCACACCAACGCGGCAATCTTTGCTTTTGCGGGCAACGGCATTTTCGCCGCGGTCTACTACAGCACCCAACGCCTTTGCAAAGCCCGAATGTGGAGTGACGTCCTCAGTCGCCTGCATTTTTGGGGCTGGCAACTCGTCATCGTCTTGGCGGCCATCACGCTGCCGCTCGGCATCACGCAGAGCCGCGAATACGCCGAACTCGAGTGGCCGATCGACTTGCTGATCGCTGTCGTTTGGTTGTTCATCTTCGGTGGCAACTTCTTGATGACATTGATCAAACGACGTGAACGGCACATGTACGTCGCGCTGTGGTTCTACATCGCCACGATCGTGACCGTCGCGTTGCTGCACGTGTTCAACAACCTGGTCATTCCAGCTGGTTGGTTCAAAGGCTACAGCGTTTACGCTGGTGTCCAAGACGCATTCATGCAGTGGTGGTACGGCCACAACGCGGTCGCGTTTTTCTTGACGACCCCGTTCCTGGGCTTGATGTACTACTTCTTGCCCAAGGCCGCTGAACGTCCGGTTTTCAGTTACAAACTCAGTATCATTCACTTCTGGTCGCTGGTCTTCATTTACATCTGGGCCGGTCCTCACCACCTGCACTACACCGCTCTGCCTGAATGGGCCAGCACACTGGGCATGCTGTTCAGCTTGATGCTGTGGATGCCTAGCTGGGGCGGGATGATCAACGGGTTGCTGACGCTGCGTGGGGCTTGGCACAAAGTTGCCGCCGATCCAGTCCTCAAGTTCTTCGTCGTGGGTGTCACGTTCTACGGGATGGCTACCTTCGAAGGCCCAATGCTTTCGATCAAGTCGATCAACGCGTTCACCCACTACACCGACTGGACCATCGCTCACGTTCACGCGGGTGCTTTGGGTTGGAACGGCTTCATGGTGTTCGGAATGCTGTACTGGCTGCTCCCGAGATTGTTCCAAACCAAGATGTGGAGCGACAAACTCGTCAGCCTGCACTTTTGGGTCGGCACCATTGGCATTCTGTTCTACATCATCCCCATCTACGCCGCTGGCTTGATGCAGGGTTGGATGTGGCGAGCCATGGATGACACCGGTCACCTGATGTACCCCGACTTCATCGAAACAACCCAAGAAATCGTTCCGCTGTGGTGGGCGAGAGTCCTGGGTGGCGTCCTGTATGTGTCCGGCATGCTGATGCTGGGAATCAACGCCATGATGACTTGGATGGGACGTCCCGCCGAGTATGAAAACCCGGTTCACACCGCACCTCGTCTGACCAAACACTACGTTGACGACACGCCTGAACCACACAGCCCCATCGAAGGTGCTCCCGTGCTGGAAGTGGGCAAGAAGGTCAGCATTTGGAGCCAGATGGGATGGCACCGACGATGGGAACGTTTGCCGGTTCGCTTCACCGTCTTCACGACCATCGCTGTGGTCGTGGCGACTCTCTTTGAAGTGGTTCCGACGTTCTTGATTCGGTCCAACGTCCCAACCATCGCGACGGTCAAACCGTACACACCTTTGGAATTGGCAGGCCGACACATCTTCGTCTCGGAGGGTTGTTACAACTGCCACTCGCAGATGATTCGCCCGATCGTTTCCGAAACCAAACGCTATGGTGAATACAGCAAGCCTGGTGAATTCATCTACGATCGACCGTTCCAGTGGGGCAGCCGCCGCATCGGGCCTGACCTCGCACGAGAGGGCGGAAAACAAAGCAGTTTCTGGCACTGGACTCACTTCGAGAATCCAGAGAACGTTTCCCCGGGAAGCGTGATGCCCGACTACGCCCACCTGCTGACTGAGGAGATGAACTACGACGCGATTGCTCCGCACGTCGAAGTCGCCGCTTATCTCGGTGCCGAGTACACCGACGAAGAGCTCAACAACACGGCGGAAGTCGCCTACAAGCAAGCCGAATACATCGCCGCTGACATTGTCGCACAGGGTGGTCCGGCGAAGGCTTACGAAAAGCAAGCCGTCGCATTGATCGCCTACCTGCAACGCGTCGGGGTCGATTTATTCGCGACGGAAGAACCCGAGGCGGAAGCCGCCGCGGAAGAAGCTGGTGCGGACTCGGAATCGACTCCCGAGGAAGCCGAACCAGCGGGAGATGAGGCGGCACAAATCGATCGCCCCGACCAGGACGTTTTGGTACTGAACTAGATTCGATCGCGGAACACGTTTTGTTTCCAACATCACACCGAAGTATTCACTGAGTTTGCCATGATCCGAGATCTTGTTAGCGCACTCGACTATTCATCGTTTGCCGAACTGGCACTCGCGTTGTTCGTGGTCGCATTCTGCACCATGACTTACGGAACACTCCGACTTTCCCAAAAAGCAACTGATCGCTTCGCATCGATTCCACTGAGCGACGAAGTGGAGGACCCACGACCATGAGTCAAGTCACAAATTACGACAACGCTCCCAAGACTGATCACGCATACGACGGGATCGAAGAGTTTGACAACCCGTTGCCGGGTTGGTGGAAGTGGCTGTTCGTCGCTTCGATCGCGTTCAGCCCGTTCTACTTCTTGTTCTATCACAGCGGCGCAGCTGGCCGTTCCGTGGAAGACCGATACGGGATCGCGTTGGCCGAGAACACTCGCTTGCAGTTTGCTGAGATCGGTGATTTGACGCCCGATGAAGCGACCCTCGCCAGTTACATGAACAAACCCAATTGGGTTCGAGTCGGCCAATCGGTCTTCAAGGCCAACTGCATCTCTTGCCACGGCCGTGAAGGCGAAGGGCAGGTCGGTCCCAACTTGACCGATGAATACTACAAGAACGTGAAGAACATCGAAGACATCGCCAAGGTCATCATCAACGGTGCTGGTGGCGGAGCAATGCCGAAATGGTCCGATCGCTTGCATCCCAACGAAATCGTTTTGGTTTCTGCCTATGTCGCCACCCTTCGTGGCAAGGACATCGAAAGCAACCGCGGCCCCGAAGGCAAGACGATCCCACCGTGGCCAGAACCCATCGAAGAAGAACCTGAAACCCCCGAAGAATAAGCCCAAAGAAAATGTCCACGCGAAAATTGTTGCCGGTGTTTCCACCCTCGCCTTGCCAGGTGTGTTTTGCAGCAGATCGCGACGGGACATCCGGAGGCTCAGGCGGGAGCGAACCCAACGAGGCGTTGCTCAAACCTGAAGAACACGTGCTAAGCACACTCGAAGCCGATGGCAGTCGGCGATGGTTGCGTCCGAAGTTATCGATGGGCGAGTGGTGGAAACGCCGACGCGTGATCGCTTACATCTTGATGGTTGTGTTTGTCGCGATCCCGCATCTGCGGATCGGTGGTAAACCACTGATCTTGCTGGATATCGCCGCCCGTGAATTCACGGTCTGGGGCAAGACCTTTTACCCGACCGACACGTTGGTTCTGGCGTTGTTCCTGCTCAGCGTGCTGGTGTCGATCGTCCTGATCACCGCCGTGACCGGTCGAGCCTGGTGCGGATGGGCCTGCCCGCAGACCGTCTACATGGAATTCCTGTTCCGCCCTATCGATCGATTCTTTGAGGGAACGGCGGGCAAAGGTGGCAAACCCGCCAGCGGAATCAGCCCGGTTTGGCAGATCGCACGTTTCGGCGTCTACCTTGTTCTCTGCATGTTTTTGGCCCACACGTTCTTGGCGTATTTCGTCGGCACCGAGAAACTCGCACAGTGGGTTCGAACTTCTCCGATCGATCACCCATCGGCTTTTTTGGTGATGGCTGCGACGACCGGATTGATGCTGTTTGACTTTCTATTCTTTCGAGAGCAACTGTGTTTGATTGCTTGCCCCTACGGAAGATTCCAGTCTGTCATGTTGGACGAGCAATCCAAAATCGTGGCCTACGATCCCGTCCGTGGTGAACCTCGCATCAAAGGCAAGCGAACCCATGACGAGGAACAAGGAATCGATTTGGTCCGCGGAAAAGCGGCCGGTGATTGCGTGGATTGTCACCAGTGTGTCGTCGTCTGCCCCACCGGAATTGACATTCGTGACGGATTGCAAATGGAGTGCATCAATTGCACACAGTGCATCGACGCCTGCGACGACGTGATGCACAAAGTCGGCAAACCAACGGGTTTGATTCGATTCAGTTCACAAGACGCGATCGCTCGCAAACCAAAGAAAATGTTGCGGGCCAGGACAATCATCTATCCGATCATCTTGATCGGAGTTTTCTCGGGTCTCGCGATGGCGATCTCGAGCAAGAGCGGTTTCGACGCAAGAATCCTTCGTGGACGCGGGGCACCTTTTTCGCTTCTCGGAGCCAAGGAAGTATCCAATGCGTTCAACTTGCGTCTAGTCAACCGAACCGAAATCCCGCAGAAGTACGAATTGTCCACCGATCGTTCTGAGGTGCAAATCGAGATCATTGACGAGGACGCACAAAGTCTAGAGCCCGCCGAATCGAAACTCTTGCCGATCCGATTGAATTTTCCCTCTTCCATGACAATGGGCGACGGAAACGAAGCCATCGAACTGACGGTCAAAGACGACAGCGGAAACGAACGCACCATTTCAATGAAGGTCCTGGGGCCACGCCGGTAATCATGTCATCCAAAAACAATCCCACCCCAGTCATGGAAGAACAGCAACTCGCTGAACGTCGAGCCAAGCGATTCTACATTTCGCTGGTGCTGTTGCTATTCGCGATTCAGTTCACCATTGGCGGCGTCGCGATCAAACTCGCGATCGGTGATCCCGCTCTCGCGGTTGTCCCGGATTATCACCAAGCCGCTTTGAACTGGGATGAAACGCGTCGTGCATCCAGTGCGTCTGATCGTTTGGGCTGGGACGTCGATGTCATCGTTTCGAACGTTGCGGATGCCAAAGGCCAGCGTGCAATTTCGGTCGAACTCAGCGATGAACATGGGGAAGCCATCGACGATGTGAACGTCGCGGCCAAAATCTATCGGCACGCCGATGCCGCCGCGTATCAGACCATCGAATTGCCCAACACAGGTGATGGACGCTATCTGGCCATGGCGTCGATGCCGAAGCACGGACTTTGGCAACTGGAAATGAACATCGAAGGAGCGGGAGAACCGATGACATTGACCCGCACACTCGAATTGGAACGCTGAGATGTGGATGTTAGCCGGAGCCGTCCTAACGGCCAGCTTATTGGGCAGCATGCATTGCGTCGGCATGTGTGGACCGCTCGCGATTTGGGCCAGCGGTGCTGGTGAGAAACAACCGAAGTCGACCGTGATTTGGTCGACGTCGCTGTATCATCTTGGCCGATTGTCGACTTATGTTTTGGCCGGTTTGATTGCCGGCACCATTGGCAGCTTGGTCGAAATCGGTGGCGAAACGTTGGGCGTCCAGCTCGCCGCCGCCCGCGTGGTTGGCACCATCATGATGGCACTTGGAATCTGGAAGCTTTGGCAGATTGTTTCGGTCAATCGCGCCACCGCCAAACCGGTCGCGCCGTCTCGAATTGGCGGTGTTTTGGTTCGATTGCGTCCGCTGATATTCAAGCTACCCGTCGCCGGACGCGCACTCACGATCGGAATGCTGACAACGCTGCTCCCGTGTGGTTGGTTGTACTTGTTCGCCCTGGTTGCGGCGGGAACGGGCCGGACACTCGACGGTGGTTTGGTGATGGCCGCGTTTTGGTTGGGCACGGTTCCCGCGCTCACGGCTTTGATTGCCGGCACGCAGTCATTGTCCCGTCGATTCACCAAATTCATACCGGCGGCTGCCGCAGCAACACTGATCATCACCGGCGGCTACACCGCATCGGGAAGAGGCTTCGCGGATTTGAACTCTTTGACCGATATCCGAGCCAATGTGGAATTGGATTTGTATGGGAGCGACTCACAACAAACTCTTTCTGAGTTGACCGAGACACCGCTGCCATGCTGCTGTGCCGAAGGCATTCCCTGCGAAACGCCGCCGGAGTGATGACGCGTCATGCCCTCGAATCTTGATGCGTCCGCGAACGCAGATGCTTCGTCGGGTGTCGAAGTGACCTTGCCCTGCGTCCACTGCGGTGAACCCACCGACGTGCATCGCGATGCGGATCCCCGGACCGTGTTTTGTTGCAACGGGTGCCGCGGTGCCTATGAGCTGATCCATGGCTGGGGCCTTGAGAGCTATTACGGCCTACGAGACCAATTGGCAGGCGGAGGCCAACCGATCGATCGTGCTGGTCAACAATCCTCGGCGGACTCTTTGCAGGAACGCTATACAGTCTTCGACCGCGCAGACTACTTGGGCGCATCGCAACCGGTCGAACAATCCGATGGGACGATGGTTTGCGAGCTTGCGGTTCACGGACTGCACTGCGCCGCGTGTGCTTGGCTAATCGAAAACGTTGCGACGCGAACTCCCGGTTGGCTGGACGCTCGGGTGAAGATGAGTGAGCACACGATGCGTGTCGTGTTTGATCCCAAGAAGATATCGCTTAGCCGAATCGCTCAACCGCTCGACCGCCTGGGTTACGAACTCTCGCCGCTTCCCGAACACCGCGAAGACCACTTTCGTCAAGAAAACCATCGGCTGCTCATCCAAATCGCTTTCGCGGGATTCTGTGCCGCCAACGCGATGTGGATCGCCATTGCTCTTTACGCGGGCGAAGCATCGGACGTGGAAGCCGAGCATTGGTCGTTTCTTCGGTGGATGGGAACGGGACTTGGGTTGGGCGCGGTATTGCTGCCCGGCCGCACGTTCTTTCAAGGTGCTTGGGCTTCGATCAAAACACGAACGCCGCACATGGATTTGCCCGTCGCGTTGGGATTGACCGTCGGCACCGTCGCCGGGGTCATCGCCGCGATCACGGGGCAGGGCGAATCTTACTTTGACTCGTTGGCCGTGCTGGTGTTTCTGTTGCTGATCGGGCGATGGATTCAATTTCATCAGCAACATCGTGCTGCAAAAGCAGTTGACTTGCTGCTGCGAATCACGCCTCGGCATGCCCAGCGAATTTTGGCGAGCGGTCAAACGGAACTTGTCCTGGTCGACAATCTGCGACCCGACGATTCGGTGCGGGTGATGGCGGGGCAAAGCGTTCCGGTGGATGGAAACATTCTCGTCGGCCAATCATCCATCGACCAATCCTTGCTGACCGGAGAAAGCCTGCCGGTCTCAGTTCAAATCGGCGATCCGGTTTCCGCAGGAACCGTGAACCTTCAGAGTCCAGTGGATATCCGCGTGACCTCGGTCGGCCGCGAAAGTCGCATCGGGCAGGTCATGAAGTCGGTCGAAGAAGCCGCTTCGCAAAAAACGCCAATCGTGCAATTGGCCGATTCGATTGGCGGCTACTTCGTTGTCATCGTCACTCTGTTGGCCATCGCTACTTTCTTCGCTTGGTTGAGCGACGGATTTGGAATCGCAGCATCCCACGCGACGTCACTGCTGATCGTTGCTTGCCCGTGTGCGTTGGCCCTGGCGACTCCGCTTGCCATCGCGGTCGCACTAGGAAGAGCGGCAAAGCGAAAGATTTTGATCCGTGATGGATCTTCGTTGCAAACGTTGGCGTCCGTCGGAACCATCTGGTTCGACAAAACCGGCACGCTCACCGAAGGCAAACCTCGAGCCGAGTTTGTTGAGGGCGATGCATCCGCGATTGCACATGCCGCGGCAATTGAACGTGATTGTGAGCATCCGATCGCCATCGCGATTCTTCGCGAAGCCAACCGCCGTGGTTTGCCAATTTCTTCCAACGCAAATCTTGACCAAGTGCATGTTGGCGGCGTGTCCGGAAAATGCGACGGACAGTCCGTCTTGGTCGGAAGCCTCTCTTTCATGCAAGAATACCATGTTGGGCTATCGGCTTCCGTGCTGGTCGCGTGCGAGCATTGCACCGACCGATCAGCCAGTCCGAGTGTGATCGCGATCGATGGCGTGGCAACCTGTGTGCTCGCCATAAGCGATCCACTCAAACCGGATGTCGGCAGCTTCATCGAATGGCTGACAGACCGTGGTTGGCGGGTCGGGATTCTCTCCGGCGACCATCCGAAGATCGTCGCTCACGTCACACAGCAATTGGGTTTGGATCCATCTCAGGCTCTCGGTGGTCTTTCCCCCGAAGCCAAACTGGATCACGTCCGAGACCATTCGACCGGGTCAACGGTGATGGTCGGCGATGGTGCCAACGATGCCGCGGCGCTCGCGGCGGCGGATGTGGGAATTGCCGTTCGAGGAGGTGCGGAAGTCAGTCTGCAGGCCGCACCGATTTACATCGCCTCGGATAGTATGACCTCGATTGCCGATCTCATTCGAGCGGCACGACGGACCCAGGCGTTGATCCGCACGGCCTTCGCCGCCTCGCTCAGTTACAATTTGGTTGCGGTGGCCTTGGCAATGTCGGGACGAATCAGCCCTCTCGTCGCGGCGATCCTGATGCCGATCAGTTCCGTCACGGTGCTCGCACTCACCCTGGCATGGCCCATTTTTCGCGAGAAACGATCATGAGCGTTCTGTTCATCGCTTTGCCATTGGCATTGTTGCTCGGTGCCGGTGGGACGATCGCGTGCATCATGTGCATTCGCGGCGGGCAATACGATGACCTGGAGTCTCCCGCCGTTCGAATCCTCATCGATGACGAACCCAAACACAGCCAATCGAAGGCGGTAAAAACAGCCGATCCCGCCCAGCCCTCCCAGGATCACACGCCCTGAATTTTGAGCAAAACTTGGTGTACAGCTGGCCGATAACAGGCCTATGAAACGCCACGTTCTCAAATTCGCTCGCCCATCCGCTCCCGCGACTCACGACCTCGTGATCGCGACGCACGGGTTTCTTTCGAGCGGCCGCAGCATGGATCCAATTGCCGATTCGCTCACCGCGGCCGGCTACGAGACATTGGTTTGGGATTACCCCAGTCTGCAGGGGTCAATTCTTTCACACGCGAGTCGCCTGTCAGCGGTGATTCAGGAAGTGGTTTCGCGGCCCGACGTCAGTCGAATCCACTTTGTCACGCACAGCATGGGTGGCATCATCGTGCGAGCCGCGATTGCTCAGTCACGCATGGAAACGATCGCGAAAAAAGGTTGCGGGCGGTTGCTGATGATGGCACCGCCAAATCGAGGCTCTTGGCTGACACGACTTCCGCTGGGACCATTTGCCAGTCGGTTTCCACAGCTCGCTGAGCTGTCAGAAAAGAAAAACAGCCTGGTCAATCAATTGCCACGTCCTCACCGGATCGACGTGGGCGTGATCGCGGCTCAGAACGATTGGATCGTTTCCCAAAGTGCGACCCACTTGGACGGGCAACTTGATCACGCCGTGATTCCAACCTCACACCAGCAATTGGTTCAGCACCCACTGGCAATCGAGATGACGCTTCGCTTCCTGGAAGAAGGGCGTCTAAACGCAGTGGATCAGCAAGATTCGGATACAGCTTCGATACCGATTCGCCCGCGATCTGAAATCAGCGGGACGGTCGATACCGAGCACGCCGCGGCAAACCGTCGACGCGCTGCCTGATTCGAGGCAAACGAATCCGAAGCTTGAAATCACTGCTTGACGGGTTTCACATCCGCCGAAGGTTTGGGAACGGCGAAGAACGTGTTGGCCCGACGGACACTGTCCGGGTCGACTTTCTCAAGTTCCTTGATTGCTTCGGCGGCTTCGGGTTTCGGACAAGCCCGCAGGTAGTTGACCGCGGGAACTCGGACCCAGTTGTTGTCCGCATCGGCATCCAAGAACAATTGTTTGATGCGATCGATCTGGCTCCAGTCTTTCCAACGAGCCAAATCGGGAATCACCAAGTCGGCCAAATCGGGGCGATCGAGAATGTGGTGCAGCGATTGAACCAATGCACTACGAGCGATCACACCACCTTCACTGCCGTGAAACCGGAGGGCCATGATCGCCGCGTAGGTGTCGGCGTAGGAAGCCTGCTGGTTCTCGAGGAACAATTCGTCAACGACCGGCAATCCCTTCTCTCCCGCCAGCGTCAGATAGCAAGCGATCAGAGCGTCGAGCCCTGAGCGGGTGCTCTTCTGAGTGCTTCTCAGCATCCCTTCCAACATCGGCAGGTCTTGTTCGCCACCGCAGATACCCAACAGGGTCAGGTACAGGCGTTTGCGATCGGGCGACATCTCCGGATCTTGGATCCAGTCCACCAAAGTATCGTGATCCAGGGCGGATTTGATTTTTTGCACCACGTCGTACGGCGCGACGGCGAATTCGTCATACGCGTCACGCGAGAGCATCGAATCTTCGTCCTGCAGATAGTCGTAGTAGAACAACAGTCGCTTGGAGGGCTCTTCTTCAGCGAGCCGCGTGATGTTCTCGAGGTATTTTTCGCTTCGCGGCGTCAGCGGCAAGCAAGACCACTGCATGTCGCGGGGATCGACTCCGCTGAGCATGAACCGACGGCCCTTGGCCACATCGCCGAAGTAGACCGCGGTGACTTCCTGGCCGGCTTCCACGTGCTCGCCACCCTTCAGCACGTTTTCGATTCGCATTTTGATCTGCCCAGTGTCCGCGTTGCGAGTCAGATCGCTCTGCAATGCTGTGGCAACGACCACCGCGTCCATGACTTCCATCTCTTGCCGCAGCGTCTGCGACACGGCACTGCAAAACGGGCAGGCGGACGCGAGCGGACCGGTCATCAGCGTTCCGAGCACCATCACGCCGACGAGGACACGATTTTTCAGAGTGGTCATGAATTCACAAAAGGTGGGTGGGTGACTTGCGGGATACCGACAACTGTCGATGTCGCCGATCAATCAGAGTCTACGTTCCAGATCGGACGGTGTTCAAACCGCCCCTGACCAAAATTCTAGCACCTGGACCAATAATCGGAAACGAAACGACTCATCCTGATCGATGGGTTGTGCCGATAACTCCGATGAAACCAGTGTGGACTACACCACGCGGGAAAACCACGCGATCAAAAAAGATCCATCGCCTAACGCGATTCATACCCGGGGGGGAATGTCGGAATGTACCAACGAGCAACCATCTTGGCCGCAGTAGCGGTCGTCTTCATTGTGGGCTTTGCCTGCGATTCTCCACGCGCCGCCGCTCAAGGCTACGGCACACCCGTGGCGATGGGCGGTGGAACCCTTCCCAACGCAATGGGACAAATGGGTTACCAAGGCCAACGTGCCTATGGCCAAAGCTGGGGATCATCCGCCGCCAACACCGATTGGAACCGGATGTACCACTACCCCTACGTCTACTACCCCCAAAACTTCTGGGGCCAAGACTACTACAAGAGCAGCGACAGCTTGTACCATCGCTACCCAACGGAAATGAGAATTCCCGTCTACAATAAGAGCTGGCACAACTACTACCCGAGCAATCGCCGGTTCCACAAAGGACACCACTTCATTCTTGACACGTTCTAGTCGACCGTCCCGCCCCAGATCGCTCATCAAACAGCTCGATGCATCCACCGCTCGCGTGTGGATCATCGACGCTGCCGGTGACCTGATTCACCTTTCGCCCGCAATGGCGGAATGGCTGGGGGAATCCACCGAGACGGACGACTCGCAAACAGTCGAGACGATTGCCGAACACTGGGTCGACGCCCTGCGTCCCGACCCATCGATCCGTTTTCGCGGCCATCACACGCGGCGGATCACTCTTTCAAAACCACCGGGCAGTTCCAAAAATCCCGGCGGAAGCAGCCAAAGCGACACGGCATCGACCGAAGTCGCTCACTGGGTGTCGCTTGGTGACAGCGGATACACGGTTGGCTGCATCGGCGAATTTCTTCGCGACGCAGACGTGCCGCTATCCGATTGGCTGGGCGAAGGTGGCCTGCGTCAGGAATCTTTGCTTTCTGAATTGATCGCGAAGCATCAATCTTCCAACGCGCGCACCGCAGACATTCTGCCGGCGGGAGAATCGGATGCCGCCGAGTTGTTGCGTCATCGAGTGAACGCTGCGACCTCGATGCGATGTCATCTGGGCCTGTTCGCACCGACCAATTCCAGCAGTCGCGAATTGGCGTTGCGACTTCACGATGCCTCTGCGCCCGGTGAACCCATCACGATCGTTGATGGGGCCTTGATGGATGCGGAACTATTGGAAGCCTACGCCGCGCCCGCGATTCATTCGATCAGCCAAGAAGATGGTCATCGCAGCAACGCGACGCTGCTGATCGAACGTCTTGACGAGATGCCCGATGATGCTCAGTTGAAACTGACACAGTGGGTGGATGTGTTTGGCGACCACCTTCGACTGATCGGATTGTTGGATCCGGCACGCGTTGCGGACAATCACTCGCAACCCGGTGAACCCGACGATCCGCTGGACGCGCAGATCGCCGAACTGACCCACATGCCTCAAGCGGTCACGGGCATCGCCAAGCCGCTGATGAATCTGATGCGAGCCATGCCGATTTCGATTCCTCGCTTGCGGGATCGTCGAGAGGACATCCCCGCGTTGGCTTTGGCACTGCTTCGAGAGGCTCATCGCGCCAGCCAATCGCAAAAGCGAACATCTGACTCGGACCCGCCTCGCCTAGGCCGCGATGCGATCGACGCGTTGACAATGTACCCCTGGCCCAATGATTTCGATGAACTTGCCGAAGCCATGACATCGGCACTCAGCCGGGTCGTGGGCGATCGAATCGGTCGTGAGCACTTGCCACTGGTCATTCGGTCGTTTCGTGTCGGCCCCAATGCAACGTCGGAACGAGAATCGGAACCCGAAAAGGCGGACAACAACTTTCGAATCGATTCGTTGGACGACGCCGTTCAAAAGTACGAACGAGAACTGATCGATCGTGCGATGGACGCCTCCCAAGGCAACAAAGCCGAGGCGGCACGTCGACTGGGGATCAGCCGGGCTCGATTGCTTCGGAAGCTGGACGGATGATTGCGGCGGAGACCAAACTTTGGGTCACGGGGCCCGAATCCGAACGTTGGTTCGATGCCGTGCGAGTGATGTGGAGCACGGAATGCGAACCGGAAGCGTTTCCATCGCTCGGCGATGTTCCTCTTCGAAAACGCAATCTCCGTTCACCACAGCCACCCTCCCCCGAGGTCATCCTTTGGGCCGGTGATCAAAACGGGATCCATGAACTGGTCCAATGGCTCAGCGTTCCAAGCTCACCGGCCGGGCATCGCCTTTACATCGCGGCGGGTCAATGGTCCGATGCGGAACGTTCGGTCCTCCAGCGATTCGGTGTTCGCCTGTTCGTCGCTGAGTTGACCGACCTGATTGCGATCGAGCACGTCGTGCGAGATTGGTCGCTCCGCATTTCTCGTTGATCAACACAGCCTGCTCGCATTCATGACTTCCAACGGTGACACCGTCGCAACACGATTGACGGGCGTGGGGCTTTCCGCCGTCGCCGTGATCGGTCTACGAGGCCCGCGTTCGGCCAAGTGCGTGCAAGAGTGCTTTGTTCCCGCAACCAACGTTCACGCGGAAATGTTGGCCGGACAAGTTCGTTACGGGACTTGGAAAAGCAGCCCTGACGGCCCCGGCGAATCGATTGTCTTGACCCCGATGCACGACGGCAGTTTCGAGATTCATGGACATGGCGGAGAAGCCGCGGTCAGTGCCATCTTGGCTTCGCTGAATGATCGTGGTGTTCAATCGGTCGACGCAGCGGCTTGGCGGAATCCGGATTCCATCCTTTCATCCGAGGCTGAACTGGTTTTGCAGCGCTGCGTGACCAGCCAACAAGCCGCAATCGCATTGGACCAAGTTCGTGGTGAGCTGGTTCAGTGGTGCAAGCGATGGATTGAACGCATTGGAAAATCTCAATCCACTGACCAATCGTTGCCGAATCAAGAAATTCTGCTCGAAGAATTCCAAGATGAGGTTCAAACGCTTGTTTCAAACGGACAGCGTGGAGTTCGTTTGACGGAACCTCGACGCATGGTTCTGGCGGGCCCGCCCAACGTGGGCAAGAGCAGTTTGATGAACCAGATCGTCGGCTATCGTCGGAGCATCACCCACGACGCCGCGGGCACAACTCGTGACGTCTTGCAGTGCGACACCGTGATCGCTGGCGTCCCCGTTCGAATGAGCGACACCGCCGGCATTCGCGAAACGGATCACTTGACCGAGGCGGGTGCATCGATCGAGCGAGAAGGAATCCGCCGTGCATCCGTGGCGATTGAAACGGCCGATTTGCTGCTGGTCGTTTGCCAACCTTCGACGCTGAATCAGCTGGAAGCTTTTCGCCACTCTCTGCCGATCCCGGATCAAACCCACGTGGTGGAAGTGCTCAACAAAGCGGACTTGATTGGTGAGGTGCCGTCATCAACTGCCAAGACCATCGAGCATCAGACCATTGCGAGTTCCGAAGAGGATCCAGGAGTCGCCAAATTGATGGAGACTTTGGCCAGTCATCTCGTGTCAACTCTTCCACCTCGATGTTCCCCCGTCCCAATTTGCAAACGACAACTTGACCTGGCCGAACAACTTTGCGTGGCGCATTCACTGAGTGATGCGAACACAAAGTTGCGACAATTGTTGACGGGAGTTGCTCCATGACCGCTTCACCTGTTGAACTGATAGTCACCGACGAACTCCGTGAAGCGATGCGAGACTGCATCGCGGGTCGACTGCATTCACCCGTGATGCAGAAACTATCCAGCGGAACCAAAGCGGTCCTGAAGGACATCGCCGGCCTGCAAACTCGAGCGATGGCCACGCTCGGCCCCGCGATTCACGTGGGAGAATCGTGGTGGGTGACCCGGCGAGCGATCCAGCAATCGACGACCCTGCAAGTCGCTCAGTTCAAGGCGTCTTGGTTTGGCGATCATCCCGTGACGGACATCTGCTGCGGGATCGGCGGTGATCTGATCGCGTTGGCTCGACGCGGACCAACCACCGGCATCGACGCCAGCAAATCCGTCCTGTCCTTCACTGCCGCCAACCTGGTCACCGCCGGAGTGAACGCGAACCTGCATTGCCTGGACGTCATGGAATCGGATCCAGCCGACGTCGTCAGCGGATCGAAATGGATTCACATCGACCCGGATCGTCGTGCTGACAACCAGCGCCACGTCCAGCCCGACGCTTGGCTGCCTACTTGGGAACGTACCGAAGCGTTGCTCGGACAAACCGAAGGCGGTCTGGTGAAGATGGCTCCGGCAACAACGCTTGACGCTTCGATCGCCGAAAATTGTCACCTGATGTGGATTTCATCCGGTGGAAGCGTCCGAGAACAAACAGCAATCTGGGGCAACTTGCCGACGCCTCCCTTGATTCAGAACAACGGCAACGCTTGGCAAGCGGGCGGACGAACGGCAGTCGTTTTGAAGCATGAAACGGTTCAGAGCTTCTCCACTCGTTCAGATGACTGGACAACACCGGCAACAGCCACGTCGTCGGCGGAAGGCTGGATGATCGATCCTGATGGAGCCATTCGTGCAGCGGGTTTGACGGACCATTTTGCCCATTGCCATGAAGCCAAAACGTTGGGTGGACCGTCAGGGTTCTTGACCGCGGATTGGCATGAAATTGACAGCCAACCATCGCAGCCGAATGTAGCGATCCAGCATCTTGCCATGATCGCGAAAACTCGAGATCGGATGTCGTGCGATGACCGGGCGTTGCGGCGGTACTTTCGGAAAGCGAAGGCCTACCCCGAGATCGTCAAGGTTCGCGGCGTTGACATTGACCCCGCCAAACTGGGGAAGAAACTTCGCGAATGCGGCGAGACTCCGTTGGCATTGTGGATTGGCAGAAACGGCAAGAAGACCTACGCGGTTGTGACAGACCTGCCCGAAACCGTCCCGGTTTGAAAGCAGACGTTTCTCAAACATCCTGAGATCAGGACGTTCGCACGAGCAACCACGTTTCAATTATAGTGGTGCGGTTGAGACTTTCGGATCTCGGCTTTTCTCTTCTCCTTTTCGCGTCGGACCACAGTTTTATGGGCGTTCGTTTTGCTTGCCATGCGTGTGGGAAGCGACTGAACATCAAGAATGATCTCGCCGGACGTCGGGGTGTTTGCCCGTCGTGCTCGGTCCGGTTTCGTATTCCGACAGAAGATCAGCCTGAATCGATCGCGATTGATGAGGAGTCATCTGGCAGCCACCCACCCAAGCTGTCGGACGAATCAGATCCCGCGAATGTTCTCGATTCGCCAGATCCAGATCACGGTGGCGAAGCAGCCGATTCATCGTCCGAGCATGAATCGTATTCAGCTGGCACATCCGGCGGATCAACGACGATCGAACGCCCGAAGGTCGAGGCAAAAGCTAGGTCCGCGGCTGCAAAAAGCTCCACCGCTTCGAAAGCATCACAAGCGAACAGCCCCGCAGCAATCCTGGGCGATTCGACCGCCGTGTGGTATGTCCGACCGCCCAGCGGTGGTCAATACGGACCGGCCGATGGTCCAACGATGAAACAGTGGATCACCGAAGGTCGCATTGCCGACTCGGCCATGTTGTGGCGGGATGGTTGGCCAGACTGGAAACCCGCCGGCGAGATTTTGCGTCTGTTGAAACACAAGGGACCGTCGATCGAGACGGAACCAATGCAAAAAGCCATCCTCGCGACACCCGGCAACGCGCACCTCGTCGATGCAAGTTTGATCGACGCTCCGGCAAACCGAGACAAGGTCTCGATTCTTAATCGCGGCGGTCCACTCGATTCCAGCAAAAGCAAACGGTCGCGAAAACGAATTGCCGCGACGGTCGCTTTGATTTTGGTGTTGGTGCTGTTGGTAGCCGCTCTGGCTTTTGTTGTCTTGCGTTGAGCCCGGTTCTCGCTTGGTAGATTCAACCAAGCGTTGCCCGCGACGACATGGACGACTACCCAGCGGCCGTAGCGAGTCGCTTTGGACAGGAATGAGTTTGAACGTGCAGCTCTCGCAGCATCTCAATGTCACTCAACAGAGCACGTCTCAGTTCCATCGGAATCTTTGAAACGTCGACTCCCTGAGATTCATCCTTCCCAACATGCAAACGTCGGCTGGAATCTCGGACTTGATTCCGTTCGTCGTCCGTCATTGGGTGCTCCGCATGACTCGCACGCAACACCCCATGGTGAGTGTGAAAGTACGTCGGGCTGTCGATCAGTTGTTCCAGCATCGAAGATTTCGGCAGAACGGACCATCGCTGCTGTGAGTCCACCATCGCTTGCTCGTAGAGCTCGTACACTTCCGGCACGCTGGTTTCTTGCGGGATCAACAACAGACGTAGTTTCGCCAATGTCTTGCCGATTTCACGACTCGCCATCGCCATCGCCAACGGCACTGCCAAGATCAGTCCAGCGGTGATGGGTAAGAACCAAATAGCCCAAGACCGAGCGAACGTGAACACGGCCGCGGTGATCGCAATCCCGAGAACGGTCAATGCGCCGTAGTCGCGCGCGGCCTGCAACATCGGAACACCATGTTCACCACGTTGTTGGGACGACCACTTCACCTTGCGACCACGGAGCGTCGAAACCACAAATCGCGTGTGCATGATCGCCATGATTGGCGACAGCAAGACCGATAGGACGATCTCCATCAGCACGCTCAGAAACATCGAAACGGCGCCGCCGAATCGCGCGGCGTGTCCACGAGCAACCACGTTGAAGTAGCCATAGAACTTCGGAATCAACAGCATCGCCATCGCGGCGATGAACAAACCAAGTTGCATCGCGGTTGGCGAAACCGATTCCAACAAACTGAGTTCCGTGGCACCCCGGTTTTCCAAGGCCCAACTCCCAACGCACAGAAGCGTGAACAGAATCCAAAGCGGTGAGCTCGCGTACGCCAAGACACCACTGAAGAAATGCAACCGGCTAACCGGATGAAAGCCTTCGCTGAGTAACAACCGACTGTGTTGCAAGTTGCCTTGGCACCAGCGTTGATCGCGTTGAGCGTAATCGGTCAATGTTGTGGGGCACTCCTCATAGCTTCCGCCGAGGTCATTCGCCAAGCGAACTTTCCAACCACGACGAACCAGCAACGACGCCTCGACAAAATCGTGCGACAGGATCTCTCCGCCCAACGGAGCTTGTCCGGGCAACACGGGCAAATCGCAGCAGTCACAAAAAGCGGCGACTCGAATGATTGCGTTGTGGCCCCAATAGTTTCCTTGCTCAGCTGCCCAAGCATCGAAGCCTTCGCAGAAAACGGGACCATAGGCGGCGGCAGCGAATTGCTGCATGCGAGCGAACCACGAGTGGCGACCGATCGGTGTCGGCGGCACCTGCAGAATGCCGAGCCGGTCATCCGCTCGCATGCGGCGGACCATCTCAACCATTGTGTCGGGTTCGAGCAGACTGTCGGCGTCCAGCACAATCATGAACGGGTATGGGTCCGACCAACGGCGACAGAAATCAGCGATGTTCCCAGCCTTGCGAGCCACATTTTCGCGGCGATGTCGGTAGTAAACGTTGCACGACGTCGAGACTTGCTCTTCCAAACGGTCCACCAGCTGAGACCATGCCAACTCTTCGGCGAGCCAGACTTCGGAATCGTTTGTGTCACTGAGGACGAAGAAATCGAACTGTTGGTCTGGTCCCAAGCTTCGGACCATTGCCTCCACCCTTGCGAAGACGTCGACGGGCGATTCGTTGTAGACCGGAACCAACACCGCAGTCGGCGAGGCATCTTCTGCTTCGAGCTCGTGTTTTGAAGACAGCTCAGGTGTTCGATGACGCAACAAACGGATCAGCCCGAGAGTGGCGACAACGAACGAGAATCCAATCCAACCGAACAGCAGTGCGAACAGTGGGACGCTCAACCATTCCAACCAACCACGGCCATTGGCCGACATCGACACCACATAGACGGACGTGCCGACCAACGCGATCGCCATTGTGATCAACGTGATCACCCAGCGAGTTCGCTTGGTGTGCTTACTGACCATCGGTCATTGCCTCAGGTTGTGGTGCGTGGCTTTTCTCAGCGACCAATCCAAACAACGCCAGGACCGGTTGTTGAATGTGACGCGAGGCCATCTGCATCCACCACTGCGGTCGCAACGGACCAATCAATACGGGCGTCTCATTGTGACGCAGCGTACGAGCTCCCGATTCAGGAATGACTCGACGACGTTGTTTGACTTCGCCCTCTCCCTCGTGCGGTTGAAAGAACAACTCATCCATCGCAGCTTCCAAAGTCACCCGTGGCAGACGCGGATCGTCCTGTTCGTGAGATTCCTGCGTGGCTTCGCCGAAACCAGTTGCAACTTGCAACCGTTGTTTCGCGAGTCCAACAAAGTAGTGCGATTGATCGCGAACACTGTCGGGATGATGGTGCCCGCAGCGATGCAAATAGTCCGCGATGACAGACAGAGATAGGTCGTTGAGAGTGTTCATCGGAAGAGCCTGAAAAGAAAAGGGGCCAGTCGAATGATTGGCGAATGGGCTTCGCGTGATGTCAAACCAAACGGTCAAAGCATCGACGCTCACCACCACCAGGGTTTATCAAATCCCGCGCCAGAATTTCCCAGCTTGCCCGCAAATTCATCCGGAAATCCATTAAGGGAATTTCGTTGGGCTCACGAGGCCGTCAAAGCATCGCATCGACTCCCTCCGCGGAATGAGAAAGCCTTGCGAATTTGTTGTGAGCTTCGAGGCTGTTCAGCCGGAGCGCAGATTCACGCGAGGCGGACGATTTGCTGCCAAAAAAGGACGCAGGCGGCTCCGGATGGCGGCATCAACGCAGATTTGGTGATCTCTCTTCAAGCAACGGGTGAATATCGAGCAATGAGCTTGCGACGCACCCAAAGCAAAACTAGCATCCCTAAACGACAAACAAAGTCGCCTTCTCGTCCGTAGTAGAGTTTGCCCCCCGCCTCCTTGGCAGCTCAATGAGCTACGGACGTGTTGCCGCCTCGCCGCAGCAATGGTCGACCACCCACCAACCTCCCGCCTTCTTGGAGTTCGTCAGCATGAAGCGACGTTTACTTCTCTCCGCCTTCGCCGCCGCCCCCTTGCTCGCTGCGCATCGTCTTCGTGGCGACGGAGACTTTTCGATATTCTCCGCTGGTTCCCAGTCGGCAATGGAAGATCTGATGATGGACGAGAACTCCTACCCATTCTTGGAAGATTTGCGTCGTCGGTGCTACCGGTATTTTGAGGATGCTGCGGACCCGCAATCGGGGCTGATCGCCGACCGCGGCCATGCTGACGGTTCATCGTTCAGTACTTACGCCAGTTCGGCCGCATGTGGTTTTGGATTGGCGGCTCATGGAGTCGCTGCCAACAACGGTTGGATCTCGAAGGAAGAAGGTGCGTCTCGCGTTCGCACCATGCTGAATTTCCTCGTCAACGACGCTGAACATGAGCGAGGGTTGATCTACCACTTCGTCGACCGAATCACGGGGCAACGAGCCCTGGACAGCGAAGCGTCGACGATCGACACCGCTTTGCTGATCGCCGGCGCGATGCACGCGTCGCAGGTTTTTCAAGATGATCGCGAATTGGTCGAGATGGCCGACACGCTCTATGAACGTGTCGATTGGCGATGGATGCTCGGCGACAACGGTTGCCTTCACATGGGTTGGCAACCTGAGATCGGACGCCTTCCGTATCAATGGGATCGATTCAGCGAACTGTCGATTCTGGTTCTTCTCGCGATCGGCGCCCCCAGTTCAGCGATTCCACCGAGTTGCTGGACGGCTTGGCGTCGCGACACAGTGCTGCACCACCAAGGTGAATCGTTTGTCAGCTACCCGCCGTTGTTCGTGCACCAATACCCGCAAGCGTTTTTCGATTTCCGTGGTGTCGTCTCACCCGACGGACGCAACTACTGGCGAAATTCTCAACTGGCTCACTTGGCCCAGATCGAATTCCAGCAGTCCCTCGCTGACCAATCCCCCAAGCGATTCGGCCACTACGGCGAAGACTTGTGGGGTCTGACCAGCAGTGATTCGTCGGCCGGCTACCGCGATTGGGGCGGACCCTACGAAGACGGGCAGGCCCAACCAGATCGCGGCATCGATGGAACCGTGGTCCCAAGTGCCGCGGGTGGCGGATTGGCAATCGCTCCCGAGCAAACGATGCGAACACTCCAGTACCAAAAGAATACGTTTGGCGATTCAGTCTATGGACGCTATGGGTTCGTCAACGCGTTCAACCCTCGCCGTGGCTGGATTGGATCCGACGTGATCGGAATTGATACAGGCATCACACTTTTGTCCGCCTCCAACTTGCTGGAGGAAGGTGTTTGGCAACCCTTCATGCAGCATCCCGCCGCCCAACGAGCCTTTCGTTTGGCTGGTTTCCGCCCCTTGGCCGCTTAGCAAGGGATTCGAGACAAAGACGCTCGCTTCATTATTTCACTTGGGCACGCTGAGTGCGTCGCGGGAGCTAAACTGCTTCGGTGACGCCCAAGCTGTGCGAATCCCCCATTCTGTTTGAATCCAACGGGACCAGGTGTATGTACTTCGATGTGTGTGTTGCGAGGCTCTTTTCCTTCTCTGGCCTCGCAAGTGTTCTCGCTCTATTGCTCACGGCACCCGCTGCCCAAGCGTTGGACCTGATCGACGTTCGCGACTTTGAATCACTGAAGAAGCTGGCCGCCGAGCGATCGCAACAGCCGTACGATCCGGCCGCCGCCTTGCCGGAACCGCTCGCGTCTTGGCAGTACGACGATTACATGAAGGTGAAGTATCGCCCTGAACGAGCCACCTGGTTCGATCAAGGTTTGCCGTTCTGGCTGGAGACGTTCCACCGAGGTTTTGTGCAAACGGATTTGGTTGAGCTGTTCACGCTCAATCCATCACCCAGCGGCGACACCATCAGCCAGCGCATCGCCTTCAACACGAACGACTTCGCCTACGACGAGCCACTGAAGGCCGACGAAATTCCGCCGGCGGGTCACGCTGGGTTTCGAGTCGTGGGCCCGTTCCCCAACCAACCCGACGCGCAAGAAATGCTGAGCTTCATCGGCTCCAGCTATTTTCGCGGTCGCAGCGGTAACACGATCTATGGTGCCTCCGCACGTGGGTTGGCGATCAACATCGCGATGATGCAAGAGGAAGAATTCCCCGACTTCCGAGCATTCTGGATTCAGATGCCATCCGCGGAATCAGACCAGATCGCGATTCTGGCGTTCATGGACAGCCCCAGTGTCACGGGCGCCTATCGGTTTCGATTGTTGCCAGGCAACGATGTGACTCGCGTGAAAGTCCAAGCTCAAGTCTTCTACCGTGATCGTCCGGAAAAGATCGCGTTGGCTCCACTTACCAGCATGTGGATGTGGGGCGATGGTCTCGAAGGCCCGCCCAAAGACAGCCGACCATCAGTTCACGACAGCGACGGTTTGCTCATTCAAACTGGCTCCGAAGAATGGCGTTGGCGAGCGTTTGCGAGGCAGAGCTATCCATCGGTGACATCCACCGATGTGGACTCACTCCACGGCTTTGGTTTGATCCAACGAAACCGAGCCTTCTATCACTACGACGACCACAACGCGCGGTACGACAAACGTCCCAGCGTCTGGATCAAACCCGATATGCCGTGGCCAAACGGTCGAATTGAATTGCTCGAATTGCCCGGCGCCCACGAAGGAATCGACAACTTGGCGGCGTATTGGTTGCCACCCGAAGCCGACGTTGAATCAGAACAGACTCCATCTGCGGACGACACTGAAACATCAACTCCCCCGGCCGCAGAAATCAGCGTTGTGGCTGCATCAAACCAAGCCGCAAATCAACCCAATGATTCGACCGAAACCATCGAACCCTCGCTCGAGTTCGCCTACGAGGTCAGCTTTTTCGCGGGCGATCCGCCCGAACACAACGTTCTTGGTCGAGCGACCAACCTGAACGTGACTCGCCCTGAGAAGGCGGGTGAACCGATTGAGTTGGAAATCCGCTTCGCCGGCCCGGTGCTTCGAAGCTTGCCTGCGGATTCGCCGCCATCCATCGAGTCCAAAGCAATCGCGGGTGAAATCTGCGAGCAAGAACTGAAACGTACCGACGAAGGCGATTGGATCTTGCGATTCGGCGTGACGCTCGAGGAAGACAATCCCGGCGACCGCCCAGTCGAGTTGTCACTGCAATTGGTCAGCGAAGAGCAACCGGTGTCGGAAACGTTTGGCTACTTGCTGCCGCCTACCGAGCCAGAGTTCGTGTATCCGGCCGTCTACACGCGGCAGGAGTAACCGGCGAATACTGGCGTAATCCAAATCGCTGAACCGTCTCAACTACTTTTGAGGTTCGGCATCGGCGGGAACAGAAGAGGCGATTCGTCCGCCTTGTACCAAGACCTCCAGTTCATCGGTGAACTGCTGCTTCAGCTCGGCCTCGCCTGGGAACCCTTGATGAACCGCTTCCACGATGCCAGTGGGAGCGATCAAGAGTGTCAGTGGAATGGACTTGGCCGTGAACGCCTCAATCAAATCACCGTCCGGATCGGATGCCACGGAGACATCCCAATCTTGTTCGCTGACGAACCCTTTCACCAGCGATGAACTTTCGCCAACGTTGACGGCGTAAAACTGCACGTCCTTGTCCGCAAACTTTCGAGTCGTCTCGGCGATCACGGGCATCGCCTGCAAACAAGGACCACACCAAGTCGCCCAAAAATCCAACACGATGACTTTGCCCTTCAAGTCCGCTTTTCGAACGATGGAACCATCCAGCAACGTGAGTTCAAAGTCGGGAACGGATTCGCCCAGCAGGGGATGCTCCGCCAGCTCCTGAGCAGCTTGCTGTTGATACTCTTCCAACGATTCGTATTCCACCGCTTCTCGTGGTGGCGTGTACTGAAACAGTTTGTCGTCGACTTCACCCGTCACTCGCCAAGACTTGAAGTCGTAACGCAACGAGTAGGCATAGCCTTGAGGCACCGCGACTTGTCCGGTTGCGACCAACATCGGTGTGAGATCGACCAGCAAACGAAGCGGTCGAGGCTTACCCTCATCGCTGATCCATAGATCCCATGAGACACCATCTTTTTGCTGCCCGCGCAGGTGGATGGATTGGATGCTGCCTCGATACTTCATCTTCCCCGCGACTTCGACTGACTTCATTCCGCCGAGGAAGGTGACCGCGGGATCGACTCCTGCCAACGTGAGTGCCAACACCGCTTCCGGATAGGGTCCGAGATTGATTTCTGAACGCGTCGCGAGCTCTTGGCACGATGCGACTTGAGGCAATCGAAAGAAAGCTTCGGGCGTGAGCGCCACGACACCTTTCTCGCCGTCTGAATACAGCCGTTTTCGATCGTCAGCGGACTTGTAGTAAACCGTGTACTGGTTGGGATACTTCGACGCGATTTGATAGACCGAATCAGCCGTCTCAACGACTTTACCGCCCATCACGGTTTCAGCCGACAACTCCACCGTCGCCCGAGAGACATCCGCTTTCAAGATGCGAGAGAACAGCGGCGTCAGAGCGTCGCGAACGTCATCACTGAGTTCAAACGAAGGCTTGTCCTGCCCGACCGAAACCGATGCCATTCCAAGAACGGCGACGAAAAACATCAATGACGGCAGGACATTCCATTTCCCCAAACGAACACAATTCACAACGACAGCCGATCAACAAAAGAAGCAAGACAAGAGTGGGTGAGGATGCCGATCAGGCGGATGCGTCCTTCAAGAATGCGACGCTTTCTCGAACGCTGTCCAATGGCGCTGGCGACTGATCCTGTTCGACGTGACATTGATCCACGCCGATTTCACGAGCCAACTTCATCACCTCGGGAATGTCGATGATTCCATTGCCAAGCTCTTGGAAGGCGTCGTTGGGAACTTGCCCTTCGTCGGTGATCACCGGGGTGTCCTTCTTCAGATCCTTCAAGTGCACCTGGCTGATCCGACCCGCCAATCGACGCATCATTTCAATTGGATCGCGACCGCCGATCTTGGCCCAGAACACGTCCAATTCAAATTCCATTTTGTGCGGATCAAAACGCTCGACGAAAATATCAAACGCGGTCAGCTTGTCCGGTTTCTTCTCGTCACCGTTTTGATTCGTCTCGTCGGTCGCGTTTGCCGCCTCGGCTCCGTTGAACGTCGCGAATTCGAAGGAATGGTTGTGATAGCACATCCGCATCCCGGCGTTGCGAGTCTGATCAGCCGCCTTGTTGGCTCGATCCGCGATCGCACGGCATTTGTCCGCCGTATCGCGTTGATGTTTCGCGATGTAGCCAAACACGACGTGTCGCAACCCAATGCGTTCCGCCAATTCCAAGGTTTGCTCGACCGAACCGACTCCGTCTTTTTGCGGTTCAGCGATGACATTGAAATCCATGAAAGCGCTGTGAACGATCAATCCATTGTCACGTGCGATCGCCGCCAACCGCACGGCCTCATCGTCGATGTTCATCAACTCGACTTGGCGATAACCAGCCTCAGCCACCGCCTTCAGCGTGGCCTCGGGGTCGGATTTCATCGCATCACGCAGTGTGTACAACTGCAATCCGATGCGGTCCATGTAGGGCAATGGCTCGCCGGCCTTTTCAGCGGCTTTCTCGGCTTCTTGAGCCAGCAGATTCAAAGGTTGAGCCAACCAGGCCGCCATCGCGGAAGTGGCGGTCAATTGCAATGCCGAGCGGCGATGGATCAATGGAGTCTTCATTGGACCGAAATGGAAAGGTGCCAAGGTGGATGTGGAACTGACGAGCGACTCAACCAGAGGTACGCGTCCTCACGGATTGCCAGTTCACTCGGAGCGGTTCAGTCCAACTCGCGTTTTTGTCGCTGACGCCGGCTGTATCGCTCCAGGGTCTTACGTTCCGAGGATGTCAGGCTGGATTCTCCTGACTCATGGATTTTAGCTAGAATTCGGTCCGCATCCTCTGCTTCTGCCCGGATTTTTTTATCGGGATCGTGCAATTTCAGCTTCGCCCGTCGCGATTTCTGCCGCATTCGCTCAGGAATCTCAGCGAACCGTGTGAAATCAAGCCACTGAAACGACCATCCGAGCTGATAGTAAAGGAACCCAAAAACGGCCCCGGCCAAGTGGACTTCGAAGGCGGTGGAACTTGCCCCGCCAAACAGACCCAACGCCGATGCCAGGTCTCCCACCACCAAAAGGCTGGCCAAAACCCAAGCCTTCATGGGGAAAACGAACATGAACAGCACTTCCTGATTGGGGAAGTAGCAGGCGAACAAAACCATCACAGCCACCACAGCACCACTGGCTCCAATGGTGGGCACACCGATGAAATCGGGACTGATTTGCCCCGTATAAATCAACGACATTGCACATGGGTACAGCATCGCAACGATGCCACCGAAGATCACTGCGATTAGATAAAACCGAAGGAATTCGTTGCCCCCCAACCGTTGCTCAACCGGTCGCCCAAAGATGAACAACAAGAACATGTTGAACAGAATGTGCAGGACGTCCTGAACGTTGTGCAGAAATCCATAGGTCAGAGCTTGGAACCACAGCCATGGTTTGAAAAGAGTCTGACCTCTCACGCCAAACCACTGGATCAGCTGATCGGCAAAAACAATGTCCACAAGAAAAACCGCGACATTGATTCCGATCAAAATCTTGATCATCGAGACGGGATTCTCGATTCGATCCCAAGGTGTTCGTTCCGAGCGACTGTAGTCGCGTTCGTTCAGCCCCATTCTGGCAATCTATCCATCACAAAAATTTGGCGTCGCTAAAACGGGCGACGTTTGAGAATTTCGCTCATCAAGAACGCTTGTTGAGCCCCACCGGGTCGGGACAGCAATCGTCGCAGATTTTCGGCGGGCGTCACCACCCGGCCTCCAGAATTCGAGCTCGATGAACTGCGATCCTGTCCGATCGAAGCTCTCTCGCTATCCAAACTTTTGCCCAGTCGTTCCTCAACGACTTCGCCGACCACGACGTCATCATCGCCGTGGTCATCCACGATCGACACATCGATGGCCTCGGCGAGCTGCCGCGACACTCGCTCACGATTTCGATCTGAGTACTGCCGAGGACGAGTCCCGCGTTGGTCCCGACGCTGTTCCTCCTGCAATTCGCGATATTCGATCGCGTTGCGTTGCCGAGTCTCCGCGGACTTGCGAAGGAAGGCTTCCAACTCGTTTGGGTTTTCCTCGCGAGGCATTTCAGCGACCTTCTTCCACCACGTCGGATTCCTGCGAATGGCCGGCAAGCGCTTTTCGCATGTCAGTGTCGGCGTTCACGTTTTGCAATCGGTAGTAATCCATCACCAAGAGCTTACCGCTCCGGAAAGCCTCGGCCATCGCGCGTGGCACATCGGCTTGGGCCTCGACCACTTCAGCTTGACTCTTGGCAATCAACGCCTGCATTTCTTGTTCTTCAGCGACCGCGGCGGCACGCTTGCCTTCCGCATTGGCTCGAGCCACGGCGGTGTCAGCTTCCGCTTGATCGGCCTGCAACCGAGCACCGATGTTCGCACCCACGTCGATGTCAGCGATGTCGATCGAAACGATCTCGAACGCGGTTTGCGAATCCAGCTTCTTCACCAACACGGCTTTACTGATCACGTCGGGGTTTTCGAGAACCGCCTTGTGGTTGTCCGCCGAGCCAATCGCGCTAACGATCCCTTCTCCGACGCGGGCGATGATGGTTTCTTCCGTCGCACCACCAATCAACTGTTGCAAGTTGGCTCGCACCGTCACTCGTGCCCGAACCTTCAGCTGAATCCCATCTTTCGCAACCGCATCCAACGAAGGTTTCGCGGAACCACGTGGCGGGCAATCGATGACTTTGGGATAGACGCTCGTTTGAACTGATTCCAATACGTCGCGACCTGCGAGGTCAATCGCCGTCGCCTCTCGGAACGTCAGAGAAATCGTCTTCGCTTTTTTCGCGGCGATCAACGCCCGAATGACTTGTTGAACATTTCCTCCGGCCAGGTAATGCGCCTCGAGCGCGCCGACCGTCAATTCGGGATCATCCAACCCAGCCTGGGTCGCCATGATCTTGCTTCGCACAATCGCCCGAGTGTTGACCTTTCGAAAGGTCATCCCAATCAAGTTGCCAAACGAGATTTTGGATCCCGTCAGCACGGATTGGATCCACAATCCGAAGTAACTGGTGAAGATAAACAGCACCACGACGATCCCGGCGAAAATCACCAACGCACCAACCAAAAGTGCGGTGGTGACCTTGGGCATCTGAGCCAAAGGCAGGGTGTCCAGCAACAGCGATGCGATCATGGGGCGTCTCATGGGGGCGGCATTTTTTCAAACCGGGCGAAGCTACCTGGTTGAAAGAGGCTCGAAAAGAACACGAGGAAGGCGTTTTTTCCTTCACTCGGATTTCCAGGGGCCGATATCATCGTCCTGGCCCCGTGATCCAGTGTCAAGCGCAGCAACTCGGTCGCGGCGTGAGTGAGACAAACTTCATTCAACCATCCGAATCGGCGTCCTCTTCGGACGTGTCGCCAACAACTTCGGCGGAGTTCGCATCGGCCTCCGGCGGCAAATCCTCCGTCATCCAATCAGCGAGCGAGCGGGTACCAGCGGCAACGCATTCCGCTTCCTTCAAGTCGGCCAACGTTTTCCAAGCCGGATGATTGCTCGCGGGACGGAACCGGTGAGCCAACCGCATCACTTCAGCGAGCAAAATGTTGTTGGCGGGTCGTGCGAGCGTCAATTGGTTCTCTTGCCCCGCCCCCGTCACCACTCGTCGAAGGAAGTTGGCCTCGATCAAACGGTTCTCCATCTCATGAACCACACGGCTGGAAAGCCCCAAACGATCGGACAGTTCCTGCCGCCCCACCGCTTCGCCATCCGCAAACGCGATCGCGACTTCGGTCATGATTGGCAGCATCCAATCGGGGTCTCCGGCGGGCAGATCCTCCTGCTTTTCACCACCTCGACGGAACTCTTTGCCGCGAACCGTTTGCAGTGTGTAGGTCAGAATCAATCCGAACAGAACGATCAACCAAGTCAGGTAGATCCAAAGCAGGAACAACGGGATCACACCGATCGATCCGTAAAGCTCTAAATAAGGAACGGCCGTGGTGACGTAAATCTGAAAACCGTACTTGGCGACTTCCCACAGCACCGCACTGACCGCCGATCCCATCACCGCTGCTCGAACCGAAACGTGCGTGTTGGGCATCAACGCATAGAGCAAAAACAACAACACCCAACCGGCCAGTAGCGACAACGCGTGTTGCAAAATCCAAACCGGTCCCGAACCGGCCCCCAAATCTCCAAACCAATCGATGACTTGAGCCGACATGTAAAGGCTGAGCGCCAGCAGCCCACTTCCGAGCGTGATGATCGACCAGTGCACCGCCACGCGAAGATGAATCGGCCGCTGCGTCGGTGCATCAAAGATTCGGTTGAACAAGTACTCGGTAGCGTCCGCTAGCGCAACCGCCGCGTAGATAAACAGCAACAACCCAAAGACGCCGATCGACGCAAAATCCAACGAAGCAATCTTGGACGTCGCTCCGTGCAAAGTTTGCCGAATGATTTCGCGAGCTTGGTCGTCGGCTTCCGCTTTGCCTTCCATTTCTTCCGCGTCGATGGCTTCACCCGCCGCTGCTTCCGGTGTCGGCGGATAGCCATCAATGGTTGGGTCGGTGGCATCGCCTTGCATCATGCCGTCCGCCCCACCTCCGATTCCTTCCTCCCCGGTCGCACCGTTCTCATCGACGTCGGCGACTTCGCCTTCTTCCGGCACAATGGTTTCGATCACCGGATCATCTGAATCAGCAAAGTCCGGCGTGTTCACTTCCGTCGGGTCCAAGCTCGCTTCGATAGGCAAGGCACCGGGTTCGGGTTCCGGCACCGGGATGTACTCGGCCGGAATCTGTGGAACGCCAAAGAACGAATACAACTGGTTCTCCACCCTCAGCTGCACATCGTCCAATCCGCCGAAGACGCGAAACATCACCAACCCCAGCACCACGACGGGAATCAATGAAAAAATGGTCCGGTAAGTCAATTCCGCCGCCATGCCCTCAGCACGATGTCGGTGCAGTTGTTCGCTGCAGTGAATGACTAAATCCCAGGCCGTGCGAAGTTGATGCTGGCGGCGAGACAGTTCGTCCCGCGGGCGTTCAATCGTTTCGACAATGTAGTTCCACCAGTGACGCACGGCGTGTTCCTTGGAGTGGCGATCGGCAGATGGAAAATTCGAAACGAACGACTCTGCAGCGAAGTGTCATCCGCTTGCTCAAGTCACCGAGCACCGGAGCGGCTGATCGGACAACCCCGCGATCAAATTGTCGACCGCAATCTCGGACATCGCATTGCGACTAGCGTGAGTCGCACTGCCAATGTGTGGCAGGATCACACAATGAGGCGACTTCACCAACGGGTGATCGGCGGACAACGGTTCGGGAGTGGTCACGTCCAATCCCGCCGCGAAAATCGATCGACTTTCGAGAGCCTTCACCAAAGCGTCTTGATCGATGATCTCGCCGCGAGCCGTATTGACCAGCACCGCAGTCGACTTCATTTTCGAGATCGCATCTTCATCAATCAGGTTGCGAGTTTGGTCGGTCAACGCGACATGGACGGACACGAAATCGCTTTCGGCCAACAAAGTGTCGAGTTCGACGCGGCGGCCGCTCAATTCTTTTTCCATATCCGTTTGGTCGCTCCGGGAGGTGTAAAGCAAATCCATTTCCCAACCGCCGACCAATCGCTTCGCAGTTGCCTTTCCGATGCGTCCCATGCCGACGATCCCCAGCGTCTTGCCCGCGGGTTCGACGCCCAACCAACCGGTCGGCTCCCAAGTTTTCCACTCGCCGTCACAAACCTGGTTGCCGGCGGTCAGAACGTGCCGCGAGGCCGCAAAGAGCAGCGAAACCGCCAAATCAGCGGTCGCATCGGTCAGCACGTCCGGCGTATTCCCCACCGCAATGCCGCGGATCTTGGCCGCGTCGACGTCGATGTTGTTGTATCCGACCGCGTAATTGCTGACGACACAAAGCTGATCTCCCGCGACATCCATCAACTCACCGTCGACCCGATCGCTCAACATTGTCAGCAATCCATGCCGTCCTTTGACAAGCCGACAAAGCTCATCGCGACTGGGCGGCAATGTCTCGGGCCAAACCTCGACTTCACAAACCTCTCGAAGACGCTGCAGCGAATCGCCGGGAATTTGCCGTGTGACCAATACGCTGTGTTTCATCGTCTCAATTCTCGTTCTTGGCGTTTCAACGTCCGGATTCCCCTTCGCGGCTTTCTTCGAAACCGGCATAATGGACCGCGATCCCGCGACCGGGGCTTCTCGTTTCCTAAAAATGATACGATGGAGTTCGTCCGCGAAACACAGGGTTCCGGAACAGCGAATGCAAACCGCGCTCCTTTCCCGAACCCGCGTGCCACGCGATACGAATGGATTCAGCGGCAACGGTTTCCGGAAACCGAATCCAACACCCTTCCAATTTGACCCACCTCCCCTCGACGAGACTTCTGGATGAATCATCGACGCAGCGGCCAGCGTTCACACTCGAACCTCCTCCGCCCCATTGCCGACACACTCGGCCACCCTCGCGTCTTGGCGGGCGTCGCGGTCATTTGTTTCTCTGCGTTGCCTGTCCATTCGTTGCAGGCCGCTCCTTTGCAAGCTCCCGACACGACGCTTGAACAAGAACCGGCGACTGAAACTGCCCCGGCCGAAGAAGCTCAACCGGCACCTCCCGTCGCACCGGTCCCTCCGGGTGCGCCCCCGTTGTTGCCTTCGCAAATGAAGCAAGCGGCGGATCCCGGCCAAGCTGACTTGGACGAAGCCGTCCTGAAACGCATCGATGCGGAATCCAACGATGATCTGGAGGCTGTCGCTTCGCTGATCGAATCCGCCTTGGCCAAGGGACTCGACGACGAAAATCAATCTTTCGCGAAAAAGATGCTCGGCAGCATCCAACTGCAACGAGGCCAAGGCCTGGCGGGTGCGATGACTCGCATGAGAGGCCGCCGCGCATTGCAAGTCCGTGACGAAGCCCTGCGAGTTCTCGATCAGGCGATCGAAAATGATCCCAAGTTGGCCGAAGCTCACATGCTGATCGCCCGGTTGAACCTGCTTCCCGATGGTGACGAAGAACGAATCGCCAAAGCGACCTCGGCCGCCATCGAACTGTTGCAAGACGATCCCAAAGAACTCAGCACGGCTTATTTGCTTCGCGCGATGACCCAAGACGAATCCGAGGATCAATTGGCGGATCTGACTAAAGCAATCGAACTGGATCCGAGCAACGCCGAAGCCGTCCGTCAACGAGCGGGACTTCGAATGCAGGAAGGCGACTTCGACGAAGCAGTCGAAGACTTGCAAAAGGTTCTCGAACTCGACCCCACAAACGAACAAATCGCAGCGGCCACGGTTCAGCAACTGGTCGAGCTCGATCGTGCCGACGATGCACTGGCATTGCTCAGCAAAACCATCCAAGCCCGCCCAAGCGAAGGCTTGTATCGTCTGCGAGCGTTGCTGTACACGAACATGGACCGCGAAGATGACGCGTTGGCGGATCTGAACAAAGCTCTCGCGATGCAGCCCAAGGATCCAATCGCTTTGCTGCAACGTGCGGAAATCTCGCTTCGCCGCGACGATGTCAAAGATGCCAAACGTGACTTGGACGCCGCTATCGATTTGGCACCTCAAGTCGAACAACTCGATCAAGCCATCGTGGTTCGCTGTTTCATCGCGGTGGAAGAAGGACGAATGGCGGACGCGATCAACGACATGAAAATCTTGATCGACCGCAGTCCCGATGATGTGTATCGCCAATTGCAACTGGCCAACCTCTATCTACAAGACGATCGACCTCGCCAAGCCATCGACATGCTCAGTGGTGTGCTGGATCGTGATCCCAAGAATGCATCCGTCTTGCGATCTCGCGGCGACGCTTACCTCGCCGTTGGCGATCACGCCGAAGCCATCGCGGACTACGAAAAAGCGTTGACCAACCTCGATGCCGATGACGAAGCCGACGCAATCATCCTCCCCAGCGTGCTGAATAACTTGGCATGGGTCCTCGCAACTTCGCCGAAAGACGAAGTTCGAAATGGCGCCCGTTCGCTCGAACTCGGTCTGCGTGCTGTCGAGATGACCGAAGAAGCCGAGGGCCACATCCTGAGCACCCTGGCCGCCGGTTACGCGGAAACAGGTGACTTCGAAAACGCCAAGAAGTGGAGCGAAAAAGCGGTCGAAGCCGCCCAAAAGGAACTCGAAGAAGGAGCCAGCGAGGAATCGGTTCAGCTCAAACAACTGCAGGAAGAGCTGGAATCCTATCGCGGCAACGAACCTTGGCGTGAGAAGCAAGACACGGAGGAAAATCAGATTCCGTTGCTCTCACCCGACGATTTGATCGACACTTGATCACAGCCGTTTCGATTGAGCCGCCGACAACGGCGTGCCTGGAAGTGTTGTAGGATGATGCGAAGTTGCCTTCGCCCATTTCTCGGCGGGATCCGTCCCGCCTCCCTTCCGGGACCCAAGTCATGCCTCTGTCTCGATCCTCGCGATGGACGTTTTCGCGACCAAACGCGAATTCGAAGCTCCAATGGCCAGCAGCAATCTCGTTGCTGGCCGCGATCTTTTTGGGCGGCATCGCCACGGCGGATCAGCCTGCTGACACCGCCACCGACGATTCGTTGGTCGAGGTCCTCAACCGTGTGGAAGCGGAAGGGGTCGGACACACCGAGGCGATGAAGACGATGTCGGCTCAACCAAAGTCGACGGATGTCTCGACGTCTCAACTTTTCGCGACGCTGAATTCGATGAGTGACGCGAAACCACGTGCCAAAAATTGGTTGCGTTTGTTGGCCTCTCAGCAAATCGAAGCGGCCGAATCCAACGCAACAACAGAGGCAGACACGCGTGCGCTCAACGAAGACTTGCTCTCGTTCTTCAATGAACGCGCTCACGACGGCGATGCTCGATATCTGATCTATCGCCACCTCGTCGACCGAGCTCCCCAGCGACGCGAACCATTGCTCGAACAAGCCGTTGATGATCCGTTCATTCCGCTTCGGTACTTGGCAATCCAGCGTGAATTGGATTTGGCCGAGGAGCTCGAAGGTGAAGACGCAATCGAGGCCTACCTTCGGTTGCTGCCGCTCGCTCGTCACCCGGACCATCTTCGGGACATCACCGCATCGCTCAAGCAACTCGACCGTCCCGTTCAGCTTGCCAAACAACTCGCGATGATCATGCAGTGGCAAGTCATCGCTCCCTTCGGCAACAAAGACAGCGAGGGATTCGATCAGGTCTACGAGGTCGAAACCAAGTACACGGATTCTCCGCTCGATACCGAACTGACAAATCAATCTTTCGCGGCGAAGTCAGCCTCCGCGAATGCGGGCGAGACCGGCGCCGCCGAACCATCCGGCGACATGCTTGATTGGCAATCACTTGCCACGGAGGACAACGCGGGAATGGTGGATCTGAATCCCACCTATGACAATGCCAAGGACGCAATCGCGTACGCGGTTTGCTTCTTCGAACTGCCCGAAGGAGAAACAACCGACGTCCAAGCGAGGCTGGGTTGCATCAACGCCAACAAAGCTTGGGTCAACGGAAAGCCCATCCTGAGCAACGAAGTCTATCACTCGGGTTCGAGCATCGATCAGTACGTTTCGAATTGCCAACTGCGTCCGGGACTGAACTCGGTACTTTTAAAAATCTGCCAGAACAACCAAACCCAACCTTGGGCACAAGACTGGCACTTCCAATTTCGTTTGACGGATTCAACCGGCCGCGGCATCCCCGTGACCGTGGTCAACGTCGCTCCCTGAAACTCTTTCACCACGACTTCCTCAGGACCTGACCGTCATGCATCTCTCACGACGCTCCATTCAAATTGGATTGATCGCAGCGGGTATCGGATTGACATCCAGCCTCGCGGCACCAAGTGCCTTCGCCTTGGATTGGTTGCAATTTCGCGGATCGGACACAACTTCATCGTCCAGTGAAGTCACTCCAATCCCGGTCAACGATTCGATCGAACCAGCCTGGGAGGTTCCCACTTCGGGCCGCGGGATCAGCAGTCCCATCGTGATCGGCGACTCCGTCGTGGTGACCAGCAGCGGTGGAGAAGACGAACGCGATCTGTATGTGGAATCATTTTCCGCAGCGGACGGAACACGCCAATGGCAGAGAACGCTCCACGCCCTCGGTCGCCCTTACACACACCCGACCAGCGCCAACGCATCGCCGTCACCCGCCAGCGACGGTGAAAAGATTATCGCCCTGTTCAGTTCGTGCGACTTGGTTTGCTTACGGACCGACGGCACACCGCTTTGGTACCGAGCCCTTGCGGTGGATCACCCTCGGACGGGCAATGATGTTTCGATGAGCAGCTCGCCGGTGATCCTGGACGATGTGGTCGCCGTCCAATTGGAAAACCAAGGCGACTCATTCGGCAGCGGCATCGATCTGGAAACCGGTGAAACGCTTTGGACTCGTCCTCGCCCACGCCGCTCCGGCTGGGCCACTCCAATCGCCGTTCGTTTGCCCGACCCAGCTTTTGTTTTCCAAAATTCCGATGGCATTGAGATCGTGGCTGCACGCTCCGGCGAACTCATCGCGACACTCGACATCTCCGGTAGCACGACCTCTTCACCGACGTGGGCGCCACCATTGTTGCTGGTCCCCGGAAACGGCATCACCGCTTTCAATCTTCGCGAACCTGAATTCCCGATCGCCTGGGAGAACACTCGACTGAATTGCAGATCCGTTTCACCGGTTGTCCACAACGGGCAAGTCATCGTGAACCAGGGATCAGTGATCGCCTCCGCCGATTTCGCGACTGGAGAGTCGACCTGGAAAACACGCATGCGGAAAGTCAAATCGGTTTGGGCAACGCCCATCGCCACCGCTTCGGGGATCTACGTCGTTGACCAATCCGGAACCATCACGGTGGTCGGTGAAGAACGGAATGGTGTGAACGGCGATGCGTCAGACTCCGGCGAAGTCGAAGTGCTTGGTACCGCCGAGTTCACCGGTCCGATGCTCGCCACACCCGCCGTCTCGGATGGTTCCGTGTTTCTTCGTAGCGATCGATCGCTCATCAAGCTCGCTCATTCGACGGTCGCGGAGTCAAGAACAACCGCCGAATGAGGTCGCTTTGAATTGACCATTTAAACTCGGCCGCTCCGGCGACCTGGGATCAAAAATGCTACAGGTCGCCGGGAGCGGCCTCGCCCCAGTTGTCTTATCGACGTCACAAAGCCCGCACTCCATGAGCGAATTCGCCCAATTGGCACAGCAGTTGCCTATTGAGTCTCCCTGAGGCGGCACCGCGAACGTTCGCGTTTGTCGTTCCCAACAGTCTGAATCCAGCAGAGGGAGCCATGCGCGAAGAATTGAAGAACATCGACTGGTTGAACGTATTCGACCAAGAACCGGACGTCGGTCTAACGGTCGTCGAGGACAATGGCCAAATCATCCACTTCAATCGCGCTGCATTGCGTCTGTTCGGCATCGAAGACGATGACCTGCTCGGCAAGAGTCTCCATGACGTCTTTGCCGAGGAGTACGTGCAAGAACGGATGGCTTGGGTAAAGGAAGTTGTTGAAACGAAAAAGGCACTTCGAGCGACGCACATTTATTGCGGTCGCATGTTGGTCTCCTCGTTCTACCCACACATGGACGGCGATCGAAACTTTGCCATCGTGATGACTCGCTTGGACGGGATTCTGCCAGATGGCGATATAAAGGACACGCAAAGCCAGTACATCGACCTGGGCCCGCTCTCGGTGCTCAGCCCTCGCGAATTGGAAGTGCTCGTCTTGCTCGGACAAGGCAACAGTGTTCCCGAAGTTTCGCGGCTTCTGTATCGAAGTCCACGAACAATCGAACGACACAAAACCGAAATCGGACACAAACTTGGAGTCTCTTCGATCGCCCAGTTGACGCGTCTGGTGGCGCAAGCCGGTTTGACCCCCGAGCACTTGCCACTGCAACGTTTCAACGCCGTCCCGAAACCTCACCAGTGCACGCCGGACTTGTTGCCTGTCAACGTCGAAGTCCCCTCATCATCCGCCTGATCGAAACGACTCACAGACTTTTACGTCCCCAAGTTCACGGATGCCAATTCAGGCGATACACTTCTGCCATCAACCAACTGATGCCCAGGTGGTGGAATTGGCAGACACAGGGGACTTAAAATCTAATTCAGTCCCATTTTGGGACGGTGTTGCCAACAGTGAGACGACAGTGAGCGGACCGGCATTTAACCCGCAAATCACGGGACGAAACGATTCCCACAACCGCCCCGAAATGCTGTTTACAGGGCAGTGCCAGTGCAACGCTAGGCTGCAGATGTGTCCCACAGTTGTCCCATTCTAAAATTGGCCAATCCTTTTTCCGAGGTTTGCATTTGAGTCGGAAGCTGTACGATTGACGTTCAGACCGGCTAGGGTAGCTCCCGAATCGACGATCGTTCATCGTCTCGCCGGCTCTTTTCGCACAATGAACAGTCGGAAGGAACAACCGATGAATGAAGCTAGCGCTGGCAATGGAGTCACTCCGTTATCACAGCCTCCCTGCGACAATTCCCGGCGAACAATCGAAGAAAGGCTGACCGGGATCGCTGATTTCTTTGAAGGGCACAAATCACAGTTCGACACTGACAAGCCATCCGAGGATGTCGCAGTGTGGGCGTGGGCCTACTGGAAACGGTGGCCGGAATTTCTTGGAAGTACAAACGCATTCATCCAAGACTACAAGCGAACCGAGCATTCACACGATTGCGACTATCGCATCAGTGAACACGGGCTTCGCCAAGCCTTGTTCTGGGCCTATGAATCCGCTGTGCGGTGGCTGATGCGACAGGCCGAGAGTCGCGGTATCGAGTCATCCGACATGATGAAATCTCGGCACATCGTGCGTGCGGCAATTCTTGGTCATGCAACCTACGCAACCCAAAACTGGCAATGGCCACACGACTGGCCAGACCTGATTGCTCCAGCGCTAAACAACCTGAGCCAGATTGACCAAGAGGCGGTTGTTTCAGGCAACGCGGTCTTTGAACAGTTGGTTGCACGTCTCGAGAATGAGGCGACCGGAGCATGTGGCATTGTTGACGGTCACGCAAATAGCGAAGAGATCGCCCAGCTAGTTGCGGCTCAAATAGCGAAACTGCTTGGGGAGAAGAAATCGAGAGGGCCCCTGCCAAAAGTGGAAAGGCAGGATCGTATCGATTACTGGAAACGATGGCTTGTTGCGAAGGAGGCACGCATCACGCTGTCAACCTTTATGAGGGACGAAGGCGTGGACGAAACCTATCACAACACATGCAACGTCACGTACAACCGCCACGGGAAGCGGTAAAAACCCACTCGGACAAAACCGAATAATTGTCCGAAACGCAGGAAAGCGGGTTTTCTCCCGCTTTTTTCATGCGCCCCCTGGATCCGTTCATACCGCAAAGCCCGGAGTGAACGAGCAGCGGGCGACAGGGGCAGACAAGAAAAGCCACCACAAAACGGTTGGACAATTTCGAAGTTGTCCGACCGTCGCCAAGAATTCCGGCACGTCAAAGCAATGGGCTTTGTTAGATCAAACGCCGGAGTTCACCCAAATGGAAACGAAGCAAAAAGCGGCTTGGCCAGAGTGGATGTCGATTCCAACCGCCGCGAAGTATTCCGATGTCTCGGCCCGCACTGTCGGCAGATGGCTGAATGCGGGGCTGCCTTCCACCAAACCAACATCAACGAGCAACACCCGGCGAATCAATCGGCGGGTTCTCGATAGGTGGCTCGAGAATGAGGCGGTTGCATCGTGAGCGACACCAACCCAACCGCTGCGTGGCCCGGCCTGATGAATCGACCACAAGCCGCGGCCTACTGGTCGATGAGTGAGCGAACCTTCGCGTCACTGGTTGCCGCCGGAATTATCAGCGGCCGAAAGATTGGCCCGCGAATGATCCGCTATTCGAAAGCGGACTTGGACGCAGCGTCCGAGAAATTCCCGACCGGTAAGGGCAATCGACCATCGGAATGAAACAAAAGCCTCCCGCCGCCATTGTGTGACGACGAGAGGATGTTTTCGACCAAGCCGGAGATTCGTGACCAGCGAACCGGCGAGACCAACACAGAGGTAATCTGATTATGCCGAACCATCGGCGCTTTTCAAGACAAAACCAATTTGTTGTCCCCCAGTCCGAAGCAGAAACTGGCAGAGCAACACCATCCCCAAATCAGCCTGGAACGCTCGGCCAACAATTGGCCGCGATTTCGGTCTCACTGTACCTCGCTGAACGTCGTGGCCTGACCGCCGCCGAAGTGTGGGACGACGCCCGACGCTTGGTCATCCCGCATGCATCGGGAGGGCTCTGCAAGTGAAATACGAAGACATTTCCGATTCGGTCGCCGAATCATTGTCAGAAGAACATTTTGCGAGATGGTTCAACTACTGCTTTTTCGTTCGCGGTCGATCCCAAGACGAAGTGAATCGCATAGCGAAGGCAAACGAATTCCAGAGCCGAAGCGATTGGCTCGATGCGTGGGACATGATTGGCGAGTGGCTGGACTGGCTGTTCGGCGTGGAGAAGATCGACGCGGAAGGTGGGGGACCAGAATGACTCTGAACTACCCTCCGCGGCAATCACACCACGCCCACAGGATCACCCGTTTACTGTTCAAAGGGTGCGCCGCCCAATCCATCGGGCACCAGGCGGTTTGTCTGGTGATTCACATCGCCCACACCGAAGATGCGGCCAGGTATCAGGGCCCGGTGCGGTTCTGGAATTCGCAGTTGATGGAAGTGCTCGGGTTCAAAAGTCCGAAGCAGCTCAACAACGCTCGAGACGCCGCGATCAAGGCTGGTTGGTTGGTTTACGACCGCACGAACGATCGTAGCGTGGGGCACTATTGGACGACAATTCCGGATTCGGTTTCTCAATTCGATGATGCTCCAATCGAGCCGACGCATTCCGATAACGGAAAGCATTCCGAATCTGGAACACGAAGCGGAACGCATTGCGGAACACATAGCGGAAAGCCTTCTAACCCTATCCCTAACCCTAAGAAGTCAGCACTTCGTGCCGACGCGATTGATCTTGAATTGGCTGAGTGGATGCTCGGGCTGGTGAAGGCGGTGGCTCCGAAGACAAAACAACCGAATCTCAGCAAGTGGGCAAACACAATTCGTCTGATGCGTGAAGAGGAGGGGCATTCCCCGGCGGAGATCAAGTCCGTGTTTCAGTGGGCCAACCAAGACGACTTTTGGAGCATCAACGTGAGGTGCCCGGACAAGCTCCGGAAGCAGTTCGCAACGCTCCACGCAAACGCGATGAAAGCCCACGTGGTGACAACGGGGCCAAGCAAGCAACCCAAGCGGCGATTGAGGGTGCCGGCATGAACGAATTACCCAACGACATCGAAGCCGAGATGGGATTGCTTGGGGCGATGGTTTTGAGCCCTGCGGTAATTGATGAGATCGCGCCAGTCGTGCGAGCCCAAGACTTCTACGTTGAGGCTCACCAGATCCTTTTCAATGCCATGGCGCTTTTGCGAGCCGACCAGCGACCTATCGACATCACTCTGTTGGTTTCTCACCTTCGTGAAGTTGGTGAATTCGAGCGGATTGGTGGTGCTGCCCATCTTGCAAAGCTTCGCAACGCCGTTGGAAGCGTTGCAAACGCGCGAGCCTATGCCCAGATTGTCGCCGACCGCGCCAAGTCGAGGCGAATCATTGAGATTGCCAACGCCGCGATTGATGAGGCGATGAGCCCGCAAAATGACCCGATGACGCTCGCCGGCACGATGAGGGCGAAGATCGACCAGGTTGCCGCCGATGCATCCGAGGGCGGGGGCTGCATGACGTTGCACGAAGCCGCCCAGATGCGTCTCGAGCTTCTGGATCACCCAGAGCGAAGCAGCCTGGGGCCATTGCTTCCAAGCGGAATCGATTGCATTGATGACACCTATGGTGGGTTCCGGTCCGGTGGATCCTATGTCATTGCCGCGAGACCCGGCAAAGGCAAGTCGGCATTGATGAAGCAGATCGCCAATGCCTTGGATCTGCGAGGGCGGGCAACGCTCTTGATCAGTCTCGAGATGGAAGAGCACGAGATCGCGGCACGGATCCTATCAGAGCGTCTCGGGATCGACGGCAAGCTATTTGAAGTTGATGAGCAGGGTGTTTGCCAAATCCCTGGCGAGCGAATGCCAGACCTGCGAGACGCGGTTGATGACTGCAAGCATTCACTGATGAACATCCAAGCCCCCAAAGGTAGGCATGCCACGATGGAAGGAATTGCGGCCATCGCTCGGCTGATGAAGGCAAAGCATGACATCAAAGCGGTTGCCATCGACTACCTCCAATTGATCCACAAGAGCGACCGCCGCCAATCGGACTACGAAACAGTGACGGAATGTTCCAAGGCATGCAAACAGCTTGCTCGGGAACTGGGAATCGTCGTCTTATTGCTTTCCCAGTTGAATCGCGACAACGAGAAGCAGCAGAAGACCGCCCGGCGTCCGCGGCTATCTGATCTGCGTGATTCCGGCAGCATTGAACAGGATGCCGATGGGGTGCTGTTCTTGCACCAACCAAATGAAACCGTGGATGACTACGAACTTGTCGTTCCGAAATGGCGGAACGATTCACCAGGGCTCTTTGACCTGCGTTTGGTGGGCGAGTTCACCAAATTCGAGCCAGGGAACTTCCACCAAGAATTTGCGGGGTATGCATAGCCATGAACAATCCATCGGAGAGCCAAAGCATGAAGCCTAAGAAACCGAAGCCCCGCTATGTGTTCGTCACAAAGCCAACCTGCCCATCGTGTGGCGAGGCAAAGATCAAGTCCATGCAAGGAGCGAGGCTAGTGGGCGACAACACCTATCAGAGGCAAAGCAAATGCAAGGTTTGCGGCTACTGTTTCTTGGTGGTGATCGAACCTTCAAGAGAATACGCATAGTGAAGTCCACAGAATGGAATGGACATTTTGAAGGCCGCTATCCTTCAAGCATCCAACCCAAGAACCATAAGGCCATGACATGCCGCATGACATCGATCTGACATCGGTCGGCCGGATTGCCGGCCAATTCCAAACGCCTGTCACTCGTTTGATGAGCATCATCGAACAACTGAACATCGTCCCTCAGCAACGACTCAACGGCGTGGGCTACTACCACCCCAACGACGTTGAACGCATTGCCGCCGTGTTGCGGGAACGCAGTGGGAACACCATCCCAACAATGGACCGCCAAGGGATCCAGTGAGTTCGACCCAATGAATTACTTGCACCGACAAATGCAGAAACGGGCGGTCGACATCATCGCTCCACACTTAGCCAGGGCCTATGGGGTCAGCGTGGACCATGTTCGTCAATGCCCCGATGCGATCGGTCGACCGGGAAAGCAAGGCTTAGTTTTCGAAGTCTTCCGGGGCGGCCGATGGCAAAAGCACGAAAAGCCGCAAGGCGACGTCAGCCGCGACCTATAAGGAAACGGTCACACCCACCCCCTTCATTTCAACCCAAGAACTTGCAATGTCCTCCATCGAACTGACCATCGGCCAACCTGCCGACATCGAATCTCAAAGCGTCCGAGTGGTGCGAACCGCAATGCACAAGCAAGGTTCGTATCCATCGCAACGCGCCGCCGCGTTCATCGAGATCGGTGACGCCGATGAAGTGGCTCACTATGTCGGTGACGCGATTCAGATCGGCGACTCAAAGTTTCATGTCAATCACATCGAGGTTGGGCAGCCTGCCGGCCGAGTCATCTTGGAGCCCGTTGGTTGAATGATGCGACACCCCCACCCCCTTTGGGTCCTCCTGGAACTTTCTTGCCTTCTCTCTGCGGTTCGCAGGCCCGGAAAGCATAGAGAAAGTTCGTTCGGATCTGGGGCTTGGGGGGCTGGGGGGCCGGTACGCACTGACCGAAGCCAAAGACGTTCACAAACACGATTCACAGCGGTCTGACGGCCCGCATTCACTCCACCACGAAAGAGACCAGAAGCATGTTCGGAACCACTCAGCCGAAAGAACAATTCGCAATCGATGCCATCGACGCGTTGGCTTATCGATCCACCGACAAGCCGACTTTCGAGCTGTCCAAGGGTGCCGAGGCGATGGCCAACAAACCGTTGTGGGCGATCGCGGCCGAATGCCTGCAACATGCCGGCCATCAAGTTGACATCTACGGCAACCCCGAGTTGATCGCGGAACGTGCAATGCAACTTGGGGGATTGGATCGCGTTACGAGCTTTGCAGCCACCGAGGATCGACGGTACATCGGTGCCAGTGGATCGCCAAACGCCACCCCCGGCGACTTTCCAAACATCTTGTCCGGACTGGCCAACAAGTTTCTGGATACGGTCGAGCTTGATGAGGACTACTCGTTCGATCAAGTCTCCGCCCTGATGCCGAACGCTTTGACTGACTTCAAGCCCATGCCACTGATCAACCGCGGGACGGTTGACGAGCTGGACGAACTGCAAGACGCCGAGCAATTCAAAGAGATCGGGCTCGAAGAAGAAGTTCTGTCCTACGTGTTCGTCCGACGCTTCGGGAACAAATTCGGGTGGACGCCGAAGATGATCGCCGATGACGACATGAACGCCTTCTCCGAAGGGATGCTGGGGCTGCAGGAAGCTTGGCAGACCACCCAAAACCGGCTTGTCCTGGATCGGTTCACGTCGAACGAGAACTTGCTCGATGGTTCCCCTTTGTTCGCCGATCGTCCCGACGTTGGCACCGCGACCAACAACAACATCCGCAGCGGTGGTGCGGTCCCATCGGATTCGGAGTGGGGCGAGATGGAAACGCTATACAGCGACATCGGCGGAATCGGGACGCAGCAACGTGTTCGTGGCTCGCTCAACACGATCCTGACACCAACCGGAGCACCCGCCCAAGCCGCGCGTCGCACTTTCTTCCCGCTCAATCGCGATGGGCTCGAAAACAAAGTCGCATCGACGACGGCAGAAGTTGGCTTGTACCGCGGTGAAGTGGCGGTGGTTCCTGAGAGTGAACTTCGCAGCGTCAGTGCATCGACGTGGTACGGCATGCGAAGCCCAACCCGTCTCCGCACCGCAACGGTGGTTCGAGGCTACTTCAAGGGCTACGGCACTCAGGGTCGCCGCGAACGTTGGTATGACCCAGGCAACAAAACGATCTACGTCTCGATCGAGGGACGCATCGCGGCCGCCGTCAAGAACTGGCGATACGCAGTGAAAAACCAAGTCGCCTAGCCGCCCTCCACTTTGAAGGTGCTTTACCTCCCGCCTTCGAAGCTCCGCAGCCCGTTCCCGATTCGTCGGTGCGGGCTTGCGGCAGTGACAGACGCCCATTTACACGCTCGAGGAATGACGCCATGGCACTTGCCACAAAGACCTATCACGGACAAACCCAGCACGCCCCAACAACACCCAAGCCGACGTTGTCGAGTCGATTCGCAAAGCTCATTGGCAAGGTTGGAGAATCGCAAGCCACCGAAGACGCCCAGCGAATCGACTCACTCGATGGGTTGATCGATGCCTTGGCCGATGCCGAAGTGAATCCCGAAGCGAAGCAGCCAACCGCATCGAACGTTCGCAGCGTTTGCGATGCAGTGGGCTACTCGATGGAACAGCTTGAAGCCGACGTCGCCCGCAAAGTCGAGTTTTTGAAATCGCGTGAAGTGTTGGCGGGCGAGTCCGAAGCAAATCAGGCAATCGCAGACATCAACGAAGCCATCAAGCAACACGAAGCCGACTTTCAATCGATGATCGCTGACATGCGGTCAAAGGGCGATCAGCTGCAAGCCGAGTTGCGAGAAGCGGAAGACCGTCGGCGGACAATCCAGAAGCACCGCAGCATCGCATCTGCCGCGGCTGGTGGCCCATCGCAACGTGAGCGAGAGATCCGAGATCAGATTCGCAAACTCGTTCGCCAAGAAGCCGACGTTCGAGTTCAGGCCGGTCGAAATACTCTGCCAGACCGATACATCGGTGCGTCAATCGAGGACGGCAAGACGTTCAAAGAACTTGCCCAAGTGACTTCACAGATCGAAGCACTCGAGGGCAAAGGCACTCACGACGGATCCCGCGAAGTCTTTGCACTTCGAAAGCTCTATCCCAAACGAACCGAACTGCAGCGTGACTTGGCCAACGAGAAACGCCTCTACGCCCTCGGTGCTCGAGTCGCGGAAGTTCGCCTGCGAATCACAGAACTGAGCAATGAACGCGATCAACTCGCAGCCGAGCGGCTGAAACAACTCACAAACGTTTAATCGTCGCCATCGCCCCCGCTATCCGGCATCGGGGCAACAGATGGGCGTTGTCGATGGGAACTGAATCCTCGGTCGGTTCCCAGAGGCGGCGTGGCCCGCCGGGTGAAACTGCCCCGGCGGGCTATTTTTGAATCCTTCTATGAGAATGATCCGGCAACGTCTTTCCGACAAATGCGAAGCCATCAAGCAAACCCGAACAATGATGTGATCGTCTCGATTGCTATGACGATCACATCGAGTTCCACTCACAGCAGTTGCATGATCGCATGGACAAAGAGGAGAACGCGGGTTGATCGATTCTGACGAGACGGCCATCTACCTCCCAAGCCCCGAAGAGATCGCAGAGCAAACCGCGATGATTCGAGCGACTTGGTCCGATGACGATCACATCAAACGCCGACGATGCCGGCCGAAAGTATTCGAGTGCAATCCCGAACAGATTCGCCGCGATGCCGAGGCGAAGCTCGAGTTGCGGCTGACGAAGTACGAAGGGACCGTGGTGGTCGAGGACACATCACGCCGCGGCGATGCGGTTCCGTTGGAGTTGGAACCGTTGGCGTTGGGGTGATGGAGTCGCACCTCGTGCGTGCGTGTGAGCTGGAATCCGAGCGGAACGAACTTGACACGGCAAACCAGATTCGGCAAAGTGTTGGCTCAGTAGGCCGAGGATTATCACCCTCACGTAGGCCACAACGTTTTCAGGATCCTAGTTGCCTGAGAATGCCGCTCACTTCAAACCCTAGGAATCTCTCGGCCTGGACGCGGGGCAGACCCTCACTTTTGATGCGACCTGATTGGTGGAAGCTAGGTGATGGTGCTGGCTTGCAAGTGGGACCTAGCGGACCCATTTCTAGTTGTGATAACGATCGCGTCTAGGCCGAGACATGCGCGCACCGAACCCGGTGTGCGAAAGGCTTTCCAATGGCGAAGCAACAACAAAGCCCAAGCATCGGACCAGATCACCCGATGAGCTTGGCCGGTTTCATCCATGAAGCCGAAGTGTGCAAAACGTTTGGCTTTGCGTGGTCCACATGGGAACGCGACTATCGCACCAAGATCCCAGGGCGAACGTTCCCAAGCGGTCGGTGGTTTCATCGCGACGACTTGGTTCAGTGGTTCAAGGACAACACCAAGACGGGCAGCGAGGTGACGGAATGAACATCGACCCCAAAACGATCGAGCCGACGCTCCGGAATCTCGACAGTTTCAGCATGGATGACCAAGGCCAGTTGAGCTACCGCAAGAAGCGAGGCGGTGGGAACAAGCGTCTTGGCGTGATGATTGAGGAGATGTTCTTCGAGATCGTTCAGAGGCCCATGAAGCTGGCCGACATCTCTCCCGAGGTTGCTGTGATGATCATCATGCGGTTGAAGCGGCAAAACGCTCGAGGCCATACCCTCGGGCTTTGGTTTGAATGGTTCAAGGACAGGAACCTTGTCGCGTTCACGCTCGGGTGGGCAGAGCAGCACGACTTTTCACAAGTTCGCGCCGGTACAAAAACTGATTGGACTCAGAACCGGCAGAACCTCGCAATGCCCGAGGCGGTGGCGGTCAAGAAGTGCGACCGCTCCACAGAACAAAGCCTCACACTGACGGCGTTTCTGGATGGCGAATACATTCCAGCACGACTGGTCGGCAAGAGTCCGAACACCATCCGGCTTTATCGGAACACGATCCGGTCATTCACCAAGTGGCTCGGAAGGGCCCCGGTGGTTGGCGACTTGAACACGAAGACCGTTGCCGGCTACCTGCAATGGATGCTTGAGCACACCCAGTTGAGCCCGCACACCATCGAGAAGGAGCGCACCGAGCTGACCGCGTTCTGGAACTTCGCAGCCCGCCGCGGTTGGTTACCTGACTTCCCGGACATTCCCGCGATCAATTGCCCGAAGCGTGTTCCCGATGCGTGGAGCGACGAACAGCTTGTTGCGTTGATGAAGGCTTGCGAATCCGACCGCGGCGACATCGGCAAAGTGCCTGCGTCAAAGTTCTGGCCAGCCCTTGTGAGCATCATCTACGACACCGGAGAACGTATCGGAGCCGTGCTGGAGCTCACGTTTGACGACATCGACAAAAGCGGATGGTTGATCGTACGCGGCGAACACCGAAAGGGTGGAAAAGCCGACAAGGGTTTTAAGCTTCGTCCCGAGACCGTAAAGCGAATCGAAGCGATCCGACAGTATCAACCGACTGGCCGCATTTTTGAATGGCCGTACGCCAAGACATTCATCTGGAAAAAGTTCGGGGAGTGCATTGAAGACGCTGGCTTGCCATCCAATCGGCGGACCAAGTTTCATAAGATCCGGCGTTCGGCTGCCAGTGACTTCGAAGCTGCCGGAGGGAACGCCACCGCATTGTTAGGGCACTCCGACCGACGAACCACCGAGGCTTACTTGGACCCCAGGGTGATCAAAGAAATTCATCCGGCGGACATCGTGCCGGGGATTGGCCAGAAGGGTGCGGATCGCGATGTTTCGGGCCATCAAAGTGATGCCCCGAAAACGACGGAGGGAACGCCTCGGGCTTCTGGTCAAAATGGCCAGAAGTCGGACGCAGCCGAGAAGAACGCGACCGACTCGATGGTCGATCAATTCCGTGCGTTCTTGGAGCAACAAGGCAAAGGGGGTGCATCATGATCCCAGTCAGCCCGCACCTAAACGACTGGTTGAGTCGTCAGAAGGTTTGGCCGATTCGCACGCTGTTGGATTGCGTTCACAACATCCCGCACGAGTCAGTTGACGCGTTCGCCAAGTCACTTTTTACGCAAACGTTTGTGTTCGTGAGGGATTCCAACTCGGGGGCTCACTTCCAGCTTTGCGGACCGATTCTTGACGAGGCGTTCATCGCGTCATCGGAATCGGACTACCTTTCGTTCGCCACGATCGAAGCGGAGCTCGGCACCCGAGAGCAATACGCCATCGAAGAAATCGCCAGGCGTGTTTGGTCCGAGGTCTACACACCGCTATCGCACTTCGGTTGCATTGCCGATGGGATTGACCGCGGCAACATCAACCAAAACGACGCGACGACATTGAACGCCATCGAGTCATTGTCAGAGCTCGAAGAATGCGATTCACGATTGACCGTTGTTGTGGCCGCCGCTCGCATCGACAAGGCATTGATGGAGATGGTGGAACTGTATGGCCGCGACTTGAAGCGGATGCCGGCCAAGTTCATGACGCGAACCAAAGCGGCACACCGGGAAGCCCTGATTGATGATCGACTGCTTTCGTTTGCGTCCAAGCTGCGAACGCTCCGAAACCAGATTGTGCATGCGGACACCCGGCAGGATTGCATGGTATCGGGCCGATTGGCTCGCCAGACGGAGCAGCTTTGCCAGTTGTCCGCGGGGGTTCCCGTGTGGGGTCCGTGTGAACCGATGGAACCGCAACGACGATTCAGCAGGCGAATCTATGCCGCGATGCTTTCGGGCGTGCTGGCGTTTGAACTGACGTTCTTCGATGACGCTGAAAACGTCCGCACCAAGTCTTTCGAGTTGGTCCGCGACTACGTGTTTGACCGCCCCGTGATTGCGAAGGTGGAAGAATGATCGAACAGCAAACCAGAGGCGAACAGCTCGCAGCATTGCGGAAGATCAAGATTCCATCCGCCAAACATCGCGGGCGAACTGTATCGGGTTCCATGTGCAAAATGGTTCTGCGGATCATCGACGACCGGGCAGGGCATCAAGGGTGCTTTGCCAGCCAAGCGACCATTGCCGAGGAGGTGGGCTGCAGCGTGGCGACCGTATCCCGCGCGGTGTCGGTGCTCACGTCGATGGACCTAATCACCATTGAGCGACCGAACCCCTATTCACCGAATCACCACCACATCAACTGGACCGCCGTTTTTCAGTGTGTTGCAGCATGCCAAGACGATGATGGCACCAAGCCAACACAAATTTGGCCCGAGGCCAATCCTGACTTGGCACCAAGCCAAGATGCACTTGGCACAGAGCCAAGATCGTCTTGGCCAGAAGCCATGGGAAACGCCCCATCAATCGCAACTTCAAACGCCCCCACCAATCGCCCCGATGAATGGGCGGAGGTGGTGGCCGAGATGTTTCGATGGGGATTGAAATCCGCAGCGGTCGCAGTCGATGCCGCTCGGCAGTCTGGTTGGTCGATCGAGCTCGTTCGTGAGTTGTTCATCGAAGCAGGAGGCAATCGGGAGCCCCAGCGATGGGAGCCAGGCCAGCTTGCAAACTGGTTGACAGGCAAAACCCCGCCGCCCTTCGGAGAGCACGAAGCCGCCCAGCGTGCCGCCAATCGGATCGATGGACCCGCCAAGCGTGAAGCGAGCGAGGTTCGCGAATCTGTCCGGCGCGATGGGCAGTCTCGTGGCGTGCCCGAGTTCATTATCGAGGGGCTGACGTTCCGCAAGTTGGCCGCCGCTGGCCTGGATCGCTTCGCAACCGACGCCGAACAAGCCGCCGCGGTGCGTCTCGATGAACTGGATCGGGAGCGGAGCAAAAATACGTCTCACACCGTCAACGCTCGCAGCGATTCAGCACCGACCGCGATTGATGAGCCACAGAACCGGGAACGTGCGACAGCGGGGCACACAGGACGCCAAACACAAGACGCGGGAAATCAGCCCCGAGTCCGCACCCCAACCAGCTCGGTGTTCCAAAGAATCCCACCGGGCAACCGTGGCACCCGAGCGTTTGATCGAAAGCGTGCCGAACTGTTCGACGTGTTGGCCGATTGATCACAACCACAAACCAAAGGACCAATGACATGACATCGACCAACCATGATGGCATCATCGACGACAACCGGGTTTACACCACCAAGGCACTGGCGGTCATTCTCGGATACAAGCAAGCGAGATCATGTGAGAACGCATGTGAGAAGATCGGTTGCAACGTGAAGCGGATCGGCGCGAAATCGCTTGTTTCCGGTTACGAATTCCGCCTCGCACTCGAAGCGTGGGACGGAACCGATGAGCCGTGAATTTCTCGCCCGCTACCGCGAAGCATTGGAGCAACAAGCCGCGGCTGAAAAGGCTTTGATCGATTGCCGCGTTGAAGTGGCAATGGTCGAGAAGGAAAACGAATTGAATGTGAGGGCCTCCATGACGCTGCCCAAGTCGATGACCGATCGATTCATTGCCGAGCACCGGGGCAAGCTGGAAGCCGACGACTTGGAGTTCCTCTCGGAGAAGCACCGCGGGGGCAAAGAGACGGCCGACTACTTGGCTGTTTCAGAATCAAAGCTCAAACGGATGGCAAACGATGGGACGCTCGAGGTTCGACGCACTGGGGCAGGACACCGCCGCTACTGTACGGTCTCGGTTGTTCGGCACTTGATCGAAGATTCAAACGCAGACACCGGCAAAGGGGACGCATGAGATGGCGAAGGCACTTCCACCGATCAACGACAACAGCGTTTACACTCAAAAACAGATTGCCCAGGCCATGGACCGGAGCGAGCGATGGGCAAAAGAGTTCATTCGTGCCAACGTCGCTTTCGCAGACCTTGGAAATGGTTTGCTTGCGGTGAGCGGCCGATTGTTCCGGGAAGCAATCGAGCGGATGAGTGACCCCAATAATTAGCATCAATGAGACTGATCGCTCGCGGGCAGCCGAGTAATTTTCCCTGGTCGCAAACTCTCTTTAAGCGTCAAAGTCTACTTTGCCGATGAACGGTAAAAAGTCGTGGCGGAAAGCGTGGCAGGTCATTGCGCGATTAAGATCGATCGACGAAGATTGTTTTCAGGAGAAAACCATGATCGTGAAACTGAAAACGAAGTCGCGGGCCCGAAGTCATCGGGTTTCCGCACCTATCAAATGGCACGGTGGCAAGCACTACTTAGCAAGCAAGATTATTGCGAAATTCCCCAAACACACACACTACGTCGAAACGCACTTTGGTGGGGGAGCCGTTTTGCTTCAAAAGCCGGTTCAGCTAATCGACGGACATAGCGAAGTTGTCAACGACATCGATGGAGAGCTCACAAACTTCTGGAAAGCTCTGCAAGACGACGAGTCGTTTACAACATTCAGCCGAAAAGTGAGTGCGATCCCATTTTCAAAAGTTGAATGGGAGTCGGCGATGGCTTGTCAGTCGGAATGCCCGATTGAGCGAGCGGTGGCTTTCTTCGTCCGCTACCGGCAGTCTCGACAGGGGCTCGGGAAGGACTTCGCAACTATGTCGCGAAGCCGCACCCGCCGCGGAATGAATGAGCAGGCGTCATCGTGGTGGTCAGCAGTTGACGGGCTAGGCGACGCGCATCAACGTTTGCGATCGGTCGTCATTGTGAACGATGACGCATCCAAGTTGATCAAGCGAGAGGACAGCGTGCACACTCTGTTTTACGTTGATCCGCCCTATGTTCAACGCACCCGAGTTGTTGGCAATGCATACGCTTGCGAAATGTCAGAGGCCGAACATGAGGCCTTGCTTTGTTCGTTGGGAAGCGCTTCGGGAAAGTTCATCCTCAGCGGCTACAACGACCCAATCTACGATTCGGCAATGAAGCAGCATGGCTGGCGGCGTGAGGACATCGCAATCGACAACAAGGCCAGCGGACAAAAGACGAAACCAATAAAGGTGGAATCTCTTTGGACGAACTTCTAGGGACCATCCTTACGGACGTTCATTATCACTCGAAGAATGAAGTGGTCGTCTAGCTCAGCAATTCCCACTTTTCGACGAACCACGTTTGCCAAATCACTGGCCTCGTTCGGATGGCAGGCGACTTCATCAAACGTCCTGTCTTTGTACATCGACGCAAATAGGTCATTGGCAAGTGTTATGAACTGCTCCCGTGTCAAATCGCTACCAACTTGATTCAGACGCTTGGTAATCGACTGCCTGCTCGTTTTTGTCTTCAATCCGGTCGGGGATTTTTTGGCACGACGAAGGTTCATCAGTGCTTTTAAAATGACCTTGTTTGTGAGTTTGGGACTTTCCGACGCGTCACGAATCGCATTGCAAAACACTCGTGATTTGTCTGGTGTGCAAACGAGATCGTCGATCGTCATTCCAGGGAACGAGCTCGCCAGCAATTGAATCAGCCGGTCGTTGAAAGTTGAGCGGTCGTCCTTGCAGCCGACTGCCTTCAATTCGTTTGCCAAATACATTTTCATTGCGTAAATAGACCTTGCGTCTCGGGGCAGTGAACGCCCCCCTCTTGCTCAAACCGAGCATGCATTCTAAGACTTTCCAGGGCTCTGATGTGCCAGGGAACGACCGTCCATACACACGACAGGATCGAAAATGGGAAGCCAGTCACTAAGCTCTGAAGACGAGCAGCGAGCGAGAGAGCTCTACGAAGAGTTCTGGGCGTTGCACCCCGAGATCAAAAATCCGTCAGACATCAACCATCCCGCGAAAGCGAATTTCCTGATTCAGAAGGGTTTCGAGAGCATCCGCTTGATGCAGCGAGCGAGAAAGCAGGCTTACGATTTCACACGACCACACGAAGCAGATCCCGACGCATAGCGTTTGATCGGAGGCGTGCAGATTTGGTCAGTGCGTTCAGTGGGTCTCCGCTTGGGTCCTCCTGAAGCTTTTGAGGCTGACCCTTGCGGTTCGCAGGCCCGGAAAGCACAGAGATAGTCCGTCCTGGTGTAGTGTTCCATCGCTCAAACTCGCTAAACTGCCGCCGGGGATAGGCTTAGCGGCCGAAACACCGGTCCTCCCGGCCGGTTTCCTCGATCTATCGCACCGGGGGAGTCACATCGGGAGGGTGACATTTGGCAACTGTCTACAAACGAACCGAACGGAAACCGATCCCCGCCGGCGCGACGATCACCGAGAACCGGAAAGCGATCCCAAATGGCGCGACCGTAGAAGACGGAATTGCCAACTGGACGGACCGGGACGGGTGCCAGAGGACTGCCGCCGTCGCACGCAAGCAGGTAGTTTTGCAGCGTGCCGAGTGGCGAGATAGCAAGGGAGCCAAATCGGCTCCGATCGACCACACAGGCGAAGCCATCCTGGTTGTGACCGGCAACTACTATGCCGCGTACAGCGTGGGAGCCCGCCGGGTCCGCAAGTCAACGAAGGTGACTGACAAGGCGGTTGCCCAGCGGATCGCGAATCAGTGGGAGAACGATGACCACTTGGTAGCCGAGGGCCACATCGACGACGACGGGGGTTTGGCCGCGAAGTACCGGACGATGCCGTTTGCGGAACATGCCGACGCCTTCATTGCGTTCATGGGGACCAAGGGCGGGACCGAGGAACACCGCGAGCGCACCAAGAAGCACATCGAGGAATTCGCCAGCGTTGGCAAGTGGAAAGCGGTTCAGGCCATCAACCCCGACGACGTGACCCGCCACGTTCAATCCCTGCGAACCAATGGCAAGTCATCGCGGACGATCCAAGCGCGGCTGCAGTCAATCAAAAGCTTCACCAAGTGGCTTTTCGAACAGCAACGCATCAAGCGGGATCCACTGGTTTCGATCAAGAAGCCGGACCCAGAGGCAGACCGGAAGCATGAACGCCGAATGCTTTTGCAGGACGAATGGGAATGGCTCGCCAGCACAACCGCGGACAACGATGTGAACCGCAATGGAATGGACGCCGCCGAACGTCTTTTGCTGTACCGAACCGCGATACAAACCGGACTGCGATCAGGCGAACTGTTCGGTCTGACCCGAGGCAACCTGAAGCTGGAAGCTGACACCCCGCACATCACCTGCAAAGCCTCCGGCACGAAGAACCGAAAGCCCGCGAAACAATTCATCGATCCCGCGTTGGCAGGCGATCTGGCCAGCCACATTCGCCGGAAGACGCCCCAAGCCCCCGTGTTTGGAATCGCGGCCAAGGACGAACTGGCACGAACGATAGAACATGATCTTTACGACGCCCGGCTGGCGTGGCTGGCATCGCTGGCCGATCAACCCAGGGTTGCCGCGGCCGAGTCGGACTTTTTGGCCAAGATCAACGACGAGGGAAAGCATCTCGTTTTCCATTCGCTCCGACATTCAACCGGGGCGTGGCTCGCGATGGCGGGAGTTTCGATCAAGGTGATCCAAGAGGTGATGAGGCATTCGACCCCGGTTCTCACTCTCAACACTTACGGGCATCTGTTCCCTGGTCAGTGCGAGGGTGCCCCGGCTACAATCGCCGCGATGATGGCCGGCAGTTGCCCTGCAAAAGTGACCCACACGAGTCCCATTCACGGGGCGAAGCAGAGCAACAAACCGGAAAAAACGCGAAAAAAGCTGTAGAAAACGGCTTCGCCCAGGTGGTGGAATTGGCAGACACAGGGGACTTAAAATCCCCCGGACGTTTAGTCCTTGCGGGTTCGAGTCCCGCCCTGGGTACTAGAGAAGGCGATCGCACATTAGCGATTCGAATGAAACACCGGTTTTAACTGGTCTTTGCGAAAGCCCCCATCTCATTCCAGTGCTCGCTTTCGCAACTTGCGGTCACGAAGCGGAGTGGATTTTGGGGTGGGAGACTCTCTACCGGCGCATGACGCGTTCTTGTGGTTCGGATCATTCATCGCTGGTTTCCACTTCCGTTCGCGTATCATTTTCCCCGACATCGACCGATTTTGATGCGAGCGGATTGTTTTCTTTCACTTCAGTCACGCAGCAAAAATCAGCTGTGGATTCACTGAAACACAGCGGCGGGATGGTTGCCTGCATGCAAGGTTCGCAAACCGAGGCGAATCCATCGTGATTCCGAAATTGGTGAATCACTGCTTCGCGAGTGTGGCAGTAGTCGCACAACTTCACTGCCTCCGACCGTTGGCCGCGGCTTGCCTCTTTGCATGACTGCCGCCCGGCAGTTCTGTCTTCCTCCTCGGCCGTGTTCGCCCGCAAGGCATCGATCACTTCGGCAATCACATACGACCGCCGATCACCATCCATTAACGACGGGATCGTCTTGTCGCGGGTCCGTTGATCCAGCTTGGACAACGACCACTTCAAGATCGCCGCCATCTCCTCGCGGGTCGCGATCACCTTGGTGGATTCCGATTCGCGACTCAAAACGGATCGCAGCGATTCCACTACGTCCCGCACAATCGCCGCCCGCAACTCCTCGGGATCCGTATCCCGCAAGATCAGGTCAAGCATCGTCGCCTCCCTGCTGCCAAACAGCGATTTTGGGCGACGAATAAGAGTTGCGAACGGCTTCGGCCTTTGCGTGTTCGCGGCGGTGCTTTGCCAATGCACGCACTACTGATTTCAGCAGCCGCAGTTCGCGGGTTCGCTCGACGATTGTTTGGCGAACGGTCAGATCGTCAGGCAATGGGTTTTCGGTCATCGAAATGGTCCTCGGAAGTGAACTAACAACTTCGAGAATCATTCACCAACCCTCGCACGAATCACCCCGCATCTGCACGGGGTTATTCGCGGGGACATCTCTAATTCCTAGATTTCCTCGATGTAGGCTCTGCGATCGCTGTACGCGATCCGCAGATGGGTATCTCCGAGTGCGGTATTCGCTTTTTCAATAATTGACGTGATAGCTCGGTCCGTGACTCGCTTTTCCCATACGTCATCGAGCAGTGACTCAAACGATACTTTGTGCTTGCTCATCCTGAGTCGCTTGAAAAGCTTTAAAGAAAGTCCTTGCAGCAAGTCTTCCATCGCGTCATCGTTCGCAGCGGCGATTGTTACGCATTGGCGAGTATCGCTCCGCCCAACTAATGCCTCGGAATCCGATGATTCACCAAGCCAATCTGGCAATGTTTCCGGTGCTGGCTGTTTCGGTCGCTTGACCAAATCAGGATGTTCCGACAAGAGACGCTCGGCAAATCCATCACGATCGCTTTCTTTGCATTGAAGGTATTGCTCCACAAGCCATATTGGATCACCACCCTTTCTCAATCGAATGCGAAACTCATGTTCGATCATCTCCAACTGGTGCCACGGCGACTTCGCAACGGCTTTGGACGAGTAGAACAAATGACCTTTGGGAGGCTTCGCGTATCCATGCAGCCCGCGAATTTTCGTGACATCAAAACGAAGCGAGCGGTGGGCGGGGCAATGGAAGTTGTCGAGTGACCAAATCGTTACCTTGACCTCGTCGGCGTAGACCAAAAGTTGAGAAACAAATGTAGACAGCGTCTTCTCATGCACTCCATAGCCTCCATCGGATTCGAACGGTTGCTCCATCGGCAACAAAGTGGCTTCGGGATTCACGCCTGCAATCGGCGGAATCAAACTCAGGTCGGAATCCTCTTGCACCCAACTGTCGTGGTTCCACTTGAATTGACTCTTGGGACTGTCGGTAGAGTAAATCGTGAATGCACGATCAATGTCGTTAAAAGGCATCCCATTCCGGCAAATGGATTCACTTCCCGAAAAGAAAAGCTCGCTCACATGCTCAATCCAATCCAGGGGATCTGGCCAACCTTGCGCTGCGAGATGGCTCGGGGCCTCATAAAGCGGGTCCTCGATAAATTTCCAGTCGCCCAATGACAGTAACGCATCGAGTAATTCATTCACGCAGGCTTGGCATTCAGCGGACGCAAATAGCTGGCGGAACGTTTGCCCCACTAACTCGCTTTCGTAGTGCAGGACTGCTTCGGCTAACCTCTGCAATCGCTTTCGCAGGTCCAGAAGTTCCAGCGGCGTTGGGTCGATGATTTTCGGGAGCCAGTCGGGCCAACCGTTTGGGTGCTCGGGAACATTGCCGTATTCATCTGGGGCATCATTGAACAGGTTGTCGATTGCACCGGACACCATTCCGATCGTCCAACACTCCAGTTCCTCTAGGTCCAGCTTCAATTGCCTTGCCACCCAACCCGCCAGAGCCAAGCCATTGGCGGGTTCGCCGCCAAGTTCGCGGCGATAGCAATCCAACATCATTGCGATCGGTCTTCGGATCTCCTGCTCATACTCCGCTGGTTCGCTTTTGTCGGGCTCCAGGAACGCACGAAAATCGCGGATGGTCGTGACGGATCTCATCCTCAAATCACTTCCAAACTTCGGCGTACTTTGCATCGGCTCTCTGCTCCCAATCCCAATTGGGCCGATTCGATCGGCCGTTGCGGGAAAGGGATCGCAGACAGCTGGTCGAATCGTGCGGCCGTAGCGAACGGCCTACCCTCGAAGGTCATCGCGGGTCAAGCGACGACGAAATCGGCGGGCGACCAAACCCGCACCAGGGGGATTCTCGCCCAGTTTGGCGGGACCTTCAAGAAAGCCTACGGCCGCAATCTATCCACCGAAGCGAATTCGGTTTTCAGATTTCGTCTCAGGCTACCGGAACAGTTAAAACAGTTCCGTCAGTGTCGGCCAATAAAAAAGCCGCTTCGGCGTGAGCGGTGATCGCTGGCGCAGAAACGGCTTGGATGGTTCGCGAGACTCGATCGGATGACGAGCGAGTCTGCAATGAACGAGTCGTCGATCAGGGAGCGACTGGCAAATCAAAGTCGCCGGACAAATCGCGGTAAACGCAGTGGATGTGGTTGGCTGGGTTGCCGGCCGGGTCGGCTTGCGTGTTCACGAACTCGATCAAGAATCGCTTGCCTTGCACTCGGTAGTAGTGACCAATGCCTGGCTCGAGGGCACCCGCCCAAGCAAAGTGGACCTTGCCCCAACCGTCCGACTCGATCTGCTCTGCGCGTTCGGCGGCGACTTCTTCCGGAGCGACTTGCACGTACAAGTCGACCACGTCGCGAAGCAGCTCTTGTTGATCTGGGTTCAAGCTGGAATAGGCAATCCCTTCTGGTTCGCCAACTTCCGGCTGAGGCTCGCCAGCGAATCGGATTTCCCCGAGGGCTTCTTCGGCGATGCGTGCGACTTTGATCTGCTTCGCATCGAGTGAGTTCACAAGCTTGAATGCGAGCTGTTCTTCTTGATTCAACACCGCGGTGCCTTTGCCCAAAGTCACGCTGGTTTCGTTCTTCACAACGGCGGGGTTGGTTGCCATGAACTGAGGCGTCGAATCAACCACCTTGCCGCCTCGGCAAACGAAGTTCAAAGACAGGTGGTGCCCTTCGAATGACAAGCCCCAGCTCGCGTCCTCGTCGGCGGCCTTCACATCACCAAACAAAGTCACGTAGTAACGCTGCGGGTTGCGTTCCCAAGTTCCCTTGCCGGCTTCCATTTCGTTGAGCACTTCTTCCAGCAACATGATCCGGTTGGCCTTGCTGTAACCGGCTTCGCTGAGTGCGGAACGAAGAAGACGCAGAGCAGCCGTTCGCTGAGCATCGTTCATCTGCTCGAGCATCAAGCCTTTGCGTTCCTTCTTTGGAATGAAGTGCCAGCCAACTCGCTTTGGCGAATCGAACGCCATCACGGCATCCGCTTTCTGGTCCGGCGTCAACGTATCCAAGAACGCGACGGCGAAGGTTTGCATTTGTTCGGCGGGAGAAGCAGCCAGTTTCCAACCCGCCAGTCCGAGGACCGCGACGGAGAAGAGGGAGAGCGTGGCAAAACGAAATTTATTCATGGCGGGTCGGTAAACGGGGGGAAGGGAGTCTCCGAGCATCAGCCGCTCGGAGAGGCGGGATCCCGGCGAGTCGGGAGTTCAATCCCGTAGAGTAATTGATTCCGCCGTCGGAAACACTCTCAGCGGGTGCCACAATTTTCGATGGGGCCGAAGAATCGCAACCAATTCGCCCCAAGGCCCCGAAGAATCGGACGAACGGTCGACTCCGATGCAATCCAATACGTTGGTGTTGCGATCAAACGTGTCGACATGGTCGATGCAGCCGATCCATTCCTCGGGCAGGGGTTCGGCGGCTCGCTGCGGCGTTCCCGCAATTCGGATTCCTGCATGAAGCATCCCGATCTGCTGCTGGTCCAATTCGATCGCCGGCATGTGCGTCAGCCCTTCGACCGGAGGCCGCAGAAATTGGGTCATCGGAATCGCGGGCATCTTTTCGCGATCTTCGTCGTCGAACATGAACTCGCAATCGAGCGTGTCATCCAGAGTGAATCGCCCTACTTCGTTGCGAACCAATTTCGTCATCACAGCGGCACATCCGCACGCGGCGGCCACATCCATTCCCAAGGTCCGCAGATAAGTCCCCGATCCGCAGCGAACATCCAACCGCATCATCGGCGGCTCATAAGAGATCAGCTTCACCGAATCGATGAGGATCCGGCGTTTGGGCATCTCGAAGTCTTCCCCGCGACGAGCGCGTATGTGTGCCCGTTGCCCGTCGACTTTGATTGCTGAGTGAGCCGGCGGAGTCTGCTCCACCACGCCGTGGAAATCCTCCAACACCTGTTCGATTTCGGCAGCCGTCGGAAGCTTGGCGTCTTTCTGAATCACCAGTTCAGATTCCAAGTCGCCCGACTCGCTGGACACACCCAGCTGAAAATCCGCAAGGTACCGCTTGCCGTGTTGCAACACCCACGGCGTCAGACGCGTCGCTGAACCGATCGCCAGCAACACCAGCCCTTCCGCGAGTGGGTCGAGCGTTCCGGTGTGGCCCACCTTCAACTTGCGAAGTCCAAACTCACCACGCAATCTTCGCTGAGCCCGATTCACGATATCGCGTGATGTTGCGCCCGGCGGTTTGTAGCAAGGCAAAAAACCTAGCGGGGAATGTTCGCCGTTGGGGTCCATGGAAAAACGTCAACTCGAAGAATGGAATGGGTAGGTGTATGGAATCGCAGATGAATGGGTTGGGCAAATGCGAACAGGGGAACTTCAGCCATCGACAAGAACCATTTGAACGAGTCGGTCACTCGAATCAAACCGAGACCGTACGCAGGTAGAGATGACTTACCAGAGCGAGAACGCTTTCGACAACGATGAATAAAATTCGTGCGGTGATCACGCACAACAAAGCGTGGGTCGGATCGGTGACCGTTCCCAAAACCACCAAGGTCACCCATTCGCGAACTCCGGCCCCGCCCGGCAGCAAAGATGCAAACCCCAGCACCATGCCGAGGCTGATCGCGGCGGTGGCGACCGTCAGCAATTCGTGTCCGACGGGCAATCCATCGTAAGCCGGAATGGCTTTCATCACGCAGGCAAACGACAGCCCAATCAAACACCAAGACAACAAAGACCATCCCCAACCCGACACCAATCGCGGCCAAGTGATCGCGGAGGAAACATCCGGCAACTTGGCGTCCGGCTTCGTTGAATCATTCGATTGTGATCGAGCCCGCCGCTTGCTCACCAGCTCGATCACGCGGCGCATCACGGGTGGTAAAGTCGGAATGCAAGCTGCAACAGCCATCAACGACGCGGCCCACTTGACCCACTGAGGAAGTGGCGTCGACCACATCAAGCATCCGGCCAAGGCTCCGCCAACCGACATCATCAGCAACGTTTCAAAGAAAACGCACGTGGTCGCGCGACCGATCATCGGTTGCCTCGAGGGGACATCCGGCATCACCGCAGGCAAGCTGTCGGTGCGAGACGTCGACACGATCGCCGACACACGAAGCACCACCACCATCGCTTTGCCGGGAACATATTTTCCCGCATGCCCGAGCAACTGCGCGGCTGTGGCTCTCGCCAGTGAACATGGAACATGGAATCCGCGCAGGGCTCCGTGCAACACGCAAGCGGGCGGCAACAAACCAACTGCGTAGAACATTGCCGCGAGGATGATTGATCCGAAAGAAACGTTTTGCCAAGTCGGCAGCGACCCGAGCAATCGAGTTCGTTCGTCGATCAGACGTTGTCGCTCGCCGGTCGAGACCTCGCGTGAGGCAGCTTCACCGGAACCTTGCGAAACCGAGTCGAGTTGTTGATCGATGTCTTCGACACGAACCTGAACGGTGGTGACTTCGGCTCGCCAACGTTGGACCGCGTCCTTCGCGGCCAAGACCAATCCGACCACCACCAAGACGGCGATGATTCGTTTGGCCCAGCGCATCCATCCGAGCTTCCGCCGCGCGGGAGCAGGCTCCCGCGATTCGGTTTCGACTGAATCAACCACAGATCGTTGGCTCGGATCGTTGTGCCATCAGATGGCTCAGTTATCCGCGAGAGGTTCTTTTTTCTCGGTGATCACTTCGGTCTTTTCAGACATCTCAGCGTTCAGTTCGATGTAACTTTGCCACTCTTCCGGCAGATTGTCTTCGTGGAAAATGGCTTCCACGGGACATTCCGGCACACAGGCTTCGCAGTCGATGCACTCTTCCGGGTGGATATACAACATCTGTTCGCCTTCGTAGAAACACTCCACAGGGCAAACGACGACGCAATCGGTGTACTTGCATCCCGAGCAGGGTTCAGCAACGACGTGCATGGTCTAACCTTCCAGTTTGATTGAGAAATGGAACGACCCAACTGAATCGTTCTCGCACTATATCGGTTCAAGCAAGGCCGTAACTTCGATCAAAACAAAGGTGCTTCGAGCGACTATCCTCGCAGTTCGCCTATTTTGCCATTTCCGCCGTCCCCGGCAAACCCACCTCCATCGACAATTTGGTCACTTTCAACCTGATGCAATCATCTTCCGCTCGCTGGCAAATTCGCACCCGCCCCAATCGCCACTACCCATTTCTTTCGCGACACCCCTGGGTCATGGCCAATGCGTTGGCACACGCGACGCTTCGCGAAGTGATTCCGGAAGACGGTTCTGACGCTAGCGAACCGCAATCAGCCAAGTCGCAAACCGCCAACGAATCCGACGACGAGACAGCCGATTCGGATCCGACGGAACGTCAACTTCCGGCCTGTGGCGAAATCATCGATTTGCTCGATTACGACGGAAACTGGATCGCCCGCGGGTTGATCAACCCGGCCAGCCGCCTTCGCATCCGGCTCTACGCTTTCTCGGCCGAAGAACAAATCGACGAAACGATGTGGGCGGACCGAATCGAGCAGGCCGTCGCGCGTCGACGATTGACCGGACCGGCCAACCCGCAAGGCGGCGAACGTCTGATCTTCAGCGAATCCGATCGGATGAGCGGGCTGATTGTCGATCGCTACGCTGATTGCCTGAGCATTCAAATCACCGGCGGTGCGTTGATTCCCCGAGTGGAGATGCTGATTCGCGAAGTCAGCGCCGCGGCGGCTCGTCATCAAACGCCTTGTCAGCGGATCTTGGTTCGCATGGATGACGCAACCGTTAAACATGAAGGCGTCTCGGAAGAAACACTGGCCCAGTTGCGATCTTTCACGACTTTGGACAGCGAAGCGGATTCGACCGTTTGGTACCAACACAACGGTTTGGAAATGGCGATCGATTTGCAAGACGGGCAGAAGACCGGCGGCTACCTCGATCAACAACTCAACCATGCCGCCGCAGCGAGCTACATGGCCGACCGCCGAGTACTCGACATCTGCACCTACACGGGTGGGTTCGCACTCGCAGCCGCACGTGCTGGTGCGAAAGAAGTTGTGGCGGTCGATAGCAGCGAGCGGGCGCTTGAGATTGCAAAGCGAAACGCCGAACGCAATCAACTCACCAATGTCCGATTCGATCAAGGCGACTGCTTTGATGACCTGAAAGAACGGCGTGAACGCGGCGAACAGTTCGATGCGATCGTGCTCGACCCGCCACGATTCGCGGGTTCACGCAATCAAACCAACGCCGCGCTGCGAGCCTACACGCGGCTGAACGCTTCCGCGGTCGATTTGCTGCCACCCGGCGGCATTTTGGTCACCTGCAGCTGCTCCGGCCGAGTTTCTCGTGCGGACTTTTTGAACATGCTGGTCGACGTTGGCAGGAAGCGAGGACGCGACCTCATCGTTCTCGAAAGTCGTGGTCCGTCACCCGATCACGTGTTCGCTGTTTCGTGCCCTGAGAGCGACTACTTGAAGTGCATCGTTGTCCAGGTGATCTGACACGATCGTGAATTCGTAATGATTCCTTTCGGAATCTTGATGATTTTTGCTGCGGGGTAGGATCGCGGATCGCGCATTTCAACTATAACGGACCTGTACTTGTGACGGCTTGGAAGTCAGCTACATCAATCGGCGTTTGCCTTGCTTTGCTTCGACGCCTAATAATCGTAAGCATCACTCCAGATCGAGGCCCGCGGTGTCCAGCGTAACGATCAAAGTCCTGCACGGCGCCGACCGTGGAAAGGTCTTCGAGGGGATCGAGCCTCCCCTGACCATTGGGCGAGAGGAAGGAAACGACATTCAGCTCAATGATGAGCGAGTCAGTCGTTGCCATCTCAAGATTCAACGGGACAACGAACGGTTGGTGTTGACCGATTTGGATAGTACCAACGGTACCAAGGTCAACGGATCCGAATGCCAACTGAAGATCCTCCGGCATGGCGACTTGGTTGCGGTCGGACGCAGCCTGTTACTGCTGGGATCGGAGGAGCAAATCGCGGCTCGATTGCAGGCCATCGGCGGCGGCAGCAAGGGTGCGATTCAGCGAGACGTGAAATCATCCGACGAATCGATGGCGGTTGATCTTCGCCAGGACCCAAAGTCACCCGTTCCCGTCGATGCGTTGCATGTGGAAGATCTGCCGGCGATTCCGGACGATTTGACTCCCGGCCAAAAAGCACAACTGTGCGAAATTCTGGATTACCTACAATCACGACTGGAAAGATTGATCGAATCGGCGACCACGCAAGAGGATTCGGAACAGGTCGTGCTACAGCAAGCAGCTTGGCAGCGTCTGCTCGATGTCCAATCACGACTGGCGACACTCAATCGAAAAATCACCGATCCGCAGTGGCCCTGAGCATCTTGTTCTCTTGGGCTGAATGACGGATTCGCTTCCGAGTCATTGACCCACGAAAGAACACTTTGAGCTCCTCTCAACCCAACCCCGCGAAGACCGCTCAAAACGCCACTTCGCCGATCGCGAATTCGCACATGTCGGATGCCGGACAATCGCCCGTGAATGAATACCGCGAATTGCGTGCGCCCACGAAAACACTGGGAACGCTAATTGAACCATCGCTCTGCGACGCGGAACTGTTGCTGAAGAACAATCTCGCGACTGCCCAAGCCGAGATGCTCGCCGGATCTTTCTGGGCGAACTTGCGGAACGTTGCTCGACAACAACTGGTCAGTGACGCTCGTCGCTACACCTCTTCTTACCGCGATGTCGCTTCCTTCTGCGCTGACCAAACCACCGAGACGGGTGAGAACAACAGCCGTCCCATCGTGATGGCCGGTCACCAACCGACACTTTTCCATCCCGGTGTTTGGTTCAAAAACCACACGCTGCAAAAGGTCGCCGGCGATTGCTGTGCGCTGCCGATCAACCTCGTGATCGACAATGACGTCGCATCCGCTCGCTCGATCCGCGTCCCCCAACTGAAACCACCGGCGAACCTTGCCGGCGATGACTCCGACGCACCCCTGCGAGGGTCTTGGCAGTCCGTTCCTTACGATCAGGGTGGCGAGACACTCCCATTTGAACAAGCACAGATTCGTGATACCGACCTGTTCAACCATTTTGATTCGGGCGTTCGGCGGCTGATCGCCCCGTTGGTCGACGATCCTTGCGTGACCGCCCTTTGGAAACATGCTCGCGAGGCAATTGCTCGCTGTGGCATTGCCGGGTGTGCGTTGGCCCAAGCCCGCCACGCTCTCGAAGCCGACATGAACTGGCAAACGCTGGAAATCCCTCTCGGCGTGGCCGTTCGAGGTTTGCCGTTCGCAACGTTCGTCATGGAAATCATTGACGAGATCGAACGCTTCCAAACCGTCTACAACGACTCGGCGGATCACTATCGAGCCTGGCACGGCATCCGCAGCTCCGCTCACCCCGTCCCCAACTTGGGCGTGCAAGACGGTTGGTATGAAGTCCCACTTTGGGTCTACGGCAACAGCCAACCTCAGCGCCGCGGCGTATGGGTTCGTCGCGAAGGGGATCAGTGGCACATCAGCGATGCACCGTCGACGCAGCTAAACCCTAGCTCAGCAAAGAACCGCTCAGCAGCGAACGGCTCGGTATCGCTCACCGTTTCGGCCACCAACCGAGAGCTCGCCGCGACTCAGTTAGCAGAAGCCGCCTCTCCCGAATTCAAGCTTCGCCCGCGAGCCTTGATGACGACGATGTTTGCTCGATTGGTCCTCAGCGACTTGTTTCTTCACGGTATCGGCGGTGGAAAATACGATCAGCTGGCTGACCGGATCATCGCCCAGTTCTTCGGAATCACTCCGCCCTCGCTGCAGGTCGTCTCAGGCACGATCCGCTTGCCCGGGCAAGAACCGGATGCCAATCGCGACGAACTGCGACGCGAGCTGCTTCGAAAAGAACGAGAACTGCAGTTCCAGGGCGAGAAATGGCTCGACGCCGGAAACGCGGAGCAAAAAGCTCTTCGCGACCAGAAGCTCGAATTGCTCGACCAAATGCCCACCTCCGGAAGCCGGCGAACATGGCATCACTCCGTTTCGCGACTGAACTCTCAGATCACGCTTCAACTCAGTGAGCAGCGTCGGGAAACGCGTGGTCAACTGGCCCGCTTGGATCACGAAGCAGCGACTGAAAGGATTCTCTGCAGCCGGGAACTTTCGTTTTGTTTGTTTCCCTTGGATTTCCTTCAAGAATCCTTTGCCAAAATGGCATGAGCGTGACGATTGGAGTTGTCGAGCGCTAATTTTTCGCTATTCTCTGCCGTTTGCCGACGAACAAAGTTGGTTTTTGGCATCAACATTTAACCCGCGAGTAGCATCGGATGAAGGTCGTTAGTAGCATTGGAGCGTTGAAGTACCGCCACCCGGACTGCCAGGTGGTCAAGCGACGCGGCCGTATTTACGTGATTTGCAAGAGCAATCCAAAGTTCAAGGTCCGTCAGGGCGGTGCGAAGAGCAAGAAAGCCCGACGCTAAGCAATCCGTCTCGTCGAAGACCGGGTGCCTCGTTTCGGCACCTTTTTCGTTGAGACCGGCATGGTCACCCCCACATCTTCCATGACTCCCCAACCTTCAATGCCCAGTGATTCACTGGCAAACGGTCCGGGTGAAGTCACTCAAGGAGATTGCGATTCGGCCAGCTGTTGCGAATCAGCACTGAAAAAACCGGATCGACCTGAGGCGAAAGAAACATTCGCCACATCGCCGGCAATCCCGCAAGACGTGCAAAAGATTGACGTCTGCGAATTCGCCGAACTGGCACCCAGCGATCTAATCCGCTGGGAGCAGATCCGAGCGATGAGAAAAGATTTCGAGCCGCCTTTCTTTGCGGCTCGATTTGCGGCGGCGGTCAACTCCGTTCGCGGCGATGTCCTGACGGCGGTCATTCGTTCCAGCAACAACGAACCTTTGGGATACCTTCCCTTCCACCGCGTCGGTGGCGTTGGCGTTCCGGCAGGACGATTTCTCAACGACGCACAAAACGTGATCGCGATTCCCGGTCTTCAAGTCGACTGGGCCGAACTCGCGCGAGCGGCCAGGGTCCGCGCGTTCAACCTACATGCGATCGTTGGAAGCGAAGCAGACTGGATCGAACGCTATCAGCTCAAATCTGTCAACGCGTTTCGCGCTGACCTCGGCGACGACTCCGGCGACTACCTCAAGCGACTCGAGAAGGAACATCGAACGATCGGAAAGCAGGGCCAAAAGACTCGCAAGCTCGGTCGAGAGATCGGCCCGGTCCGACTGGAACTGGATTGCCGCTGCCCGGAAATCCTGAAGCAAACCATCGCTTGGAAGCGGGCTCAATATCAACGCACCCACATATTGGATCTGTTCCTTCCCGATTGGACTCGAGATCTGATCACGCTGCTTCACGAAAACTCACTTGGACAACCTGGACTGCAACCAGATTCGACTGTCGCAAGCGACAATTTCTCAAACGATTCGCTGCGTGGAATCTGCTCGGTTCTCTGGGCTGGCGACACCCCGGTTGCCACTCACATTGGAATGATCGAACACGGTCGCCTGCACTATTGGTTCCCGACGTACGATCTGGCATTCGCTCGGTATTCACCGGGCACTGCCTTGTTCACGGAGATCCTACGGGCGGCGACGCCACATGGGATTCACTGTGTGGACATGGGCTATGGCGAGCAGCCGTACAAGAAAAAGCAAACTGGCACGACCACCCAAGTCGTCCACGGAACCATCACCCATTCTCGATGGCACCGCATGGCATTTGCGGCAGAAGCGACTCTGGTCCAAGCTCTCAGACGAGTCCCGATGAAAGAAACGGTTAAGCGAGCGATCCGGACGATCAACCCTTCCGCCGGTATCAAGAAACTAAAATAGCCCGCCGTTTCCGACGAGCTATTTTTAAGTTCAGAGTGCAGCAGTCGGCTGCGACGATCAGCTTTTGCTTACTTGCTTGGTGGCAAGAGCACGGAGTCGATGACGTGGATGATGCCGTTGCTGGTCATCACATCGGTCTTCACCACCTTGACCTTGTCGTTCAGCATCACGGTTCCGTCGTTCACTTTGATGCTGACTTCGCCGCCCAAAGTCTTCGCTGACTCCAGCGTGACAACGGTCTTGGCGGGAACCTTTCCAGCGACAACGTGATACTTCAAAATCGCGACCAACTGATCCTTGTTCTCTGGTTTCAGCAGGCTCTTCAAGGTGCCAGCTGGCAATTTTTCGAACGCCTCATCAGTGGGAGCGAAGACAGTGAACGGACCTTCACCGCTCAATGTTTCGACCAATCCGCCAGCCTTCACAGCAGCCACCAAGGTGTTGAACTTTGCCGCAATTGCGGTCTCGACAATGTTCTTTTTCGCCGTTTCGTTGTGGTGATCTGCTTGAACAGCGGCGGGCGTAACGAACAGTGCCAATGCAGCCAAAATGATCTTCTTCATCGTTGAATCCTAAGTCTTGAGCATGGGGTAAGTACCCGAGCTTTCAAGAGGCGGCACAGCAACGGCCGGTGCCGGACTGCCTCACTCGGTTGGCTGATTCTCGAATCGCTGAACTGTACATCTGGGACAAGCGGCGCCGAACGAAAATTTCGAAGATCACGTTCGGAGGGGCAATCTCAACTTTGAAACCAAATTGCCTTTGTCGCGAAACTTCGACGGAAATGACGGGTTAGAACTTCTGAATCAACTTTGGTTTCAGTTTGTACGCATCGGCAATTTCGCCGTGGCGTCAACCGAATACCCGCTCCTCATCTAACCACTTCGAAGGGTTGCCTAACAATGAGCCGTTTGTCCCGAGTCCAATTCGCTTCTAATTTGCGTTTCTTTGCCATGCTGGCGATGGTCGTTGGCCTGACGCTCCAGTCGATCTCCATTGCGAATGCCCAAGGCCGTGGCGGCCGAGGTGGTGGTCCAGGAGGCGGCGGTGCTGGCCGCGGTGGCCCCGGTGGAGGAGGAGCCATGTTCGGCGGTCGCGGTGGCGGTGGCGGATCCGTCATGGGCCTGCTTCGTGCCGAAAAAGTTCGTGAAGAACTCGGCGTCGACGAACAACAAGCCGAAGCTTTGAAAAAGCTGGAAGAACAATCTCGCAACCAAGAACGCCCTGACTTCGACTTCCGCAATGCTTCCGAAGAAGATCGCAGCAAGTTCTTCGAAAAGATGCAGGCTCAACGCGAAGAGCAAGCAAAAGAAACCCGCATGCAACTCGAGACCGTTCTGACCCTGGAGCAAATGGAACGCCTCGACGAAATCGGAATCCAGGCTCAAGGGCTGATGGCACTCTCATCGCCAGAAGTTCAAAAGGAACTGACGATGACCGAAGAGCAGAAGACCAAGCTCACCGAAATCCGCTCGGGAATGGAAACCAAGATGCGTGAAGAAATGAGCGAGATCATGCAAAGCCGCGATCGCGAAAAAATGCGAACTGCGATGGAATCCATGCGTGAAGACATGGAAAAAGAAGTGATGGCTGTTTTGACCTCCGAGCAAAAAACCAAGTTCGAGGAAATGAAGGGCAAACCGTTCGACCTGGAAGCCCTGCGTGGCGGTGGACGTGGCGGACCTGGTGGTGAACGAGGTGCACGTGGCGGTCGCGGTGGAGAAGGCGGCGGCGAACGTGGTGGTCGCGGTGGACGTGGCGGCCGCGGTGGTGATCGCGGTGGCGAGTGATTCAGCCTCCGGCTACTCACTCATTCGCCCGACGTCTTATTCATAACTGAATCATGACCGCGAACGTTGCGAAGTAACTTTCAAAACAAGCCGCATGTGTTTTCACATGCGGCTTGTTTCGTATCCCAACGCATTAACTAAGCACGTATTCGATCGACTTGCTGGGCATCTCGCTTCATCGGACCAAGCCGGTCTTTGGTGCCAAATGCATCAAGCATTGTGTTGTAAACGTCAATGCCTTCCGCCCCGACGTCCATGATCTGGCCGGTCTTGAACCGACCATTGGCTCCGGTGATGCAGTGGAAGACACCTGAAAGCTCTCGCTTCACATCGTTGTGACGGCCATCGCCCGATTCAGTTGAAATGGTGATCAGCGAGTTCTCCAAAATCGTGCGTCCGTTAGGTTCTCTGCAATCCTCACTGTCCAGTGCGTTGAGGAAGTAGGCGACCTCTTGCATCTTCATATGGGCGTGAGCACGAAGGGCCTCATTCTCCTTTTTCTCATTGAACTTGTGCCACCACTCGTGGCTGCAACCTTTGTCGCCGCTCGCCTTCTGCTGCCCCGCGTCGTCAAACTCCCAGAGCTTCTTGCCCCGATACGTGTAGTCGCCTGTGAGCCGAATGCGTTCACCAGCGGCGAGGAATGTCAGGGCCCCGAAGCGAACACGATCCATTTGCACTGCCAAGGCATAGACGTCGGAAAGCAAACGCCATTCTGTCGACAATTGATCAAGGGTGATGTCGATGCCTTGCCCACCTGGATCGGCCGGGCCGCCATGAGGGATGACCGAACGAGGTGGAACCTGCGGACCATTCTCCGAGCGATGCTTCATCGCGAAAGCACGCTGTTCAAATTCGCGAATGCGGTCCAAGTGGTCAGCCACGCGCGCACGCGACGAAGATCCCAACGGCGAGTTCGCACCGGTGTAGTGCCGATAATCTTCAACGACCGTGTCCAGGACGCTCCGTTTCAGTCTTTCGCTTCGATCGCCACCGGCCAACTCAACTCCTCCGAACACACGGTCAAACAGCTCACGGGGCTTTTCCTGAATCGTCGCTGCGACCGTTCCATCCATGTTGTAACTGTGGACGTAGCGTCCGACGCGGGATCTGCGAAAGAAGGTTCCTCCGACAAGCGTCGGCACCATGCCCTTCGGCAACCCATCGGGATAGTGGGTGCGGCGAATCACCTGATCGATCGACGGTCCACCAGACTTCGCTTCGCCGTCTGGCGGTTCGGCGGTGAAGGCGGCAGTGGCACCGTCGTAGTGAGCATTGATGCCCTTCTCATCGCAACGAACCTGATCGACGTTGCGCATGATCAGCAATTTCTTGCTCAGCGGTTGCAGCGGCTCGAGAACTCCCTTGAACCCTTCCTTTTGCAGTGGTGCTGGAATCCCAAGACCGAAAAACACATTGAACGCTCGAACCGGAACGTCCGGCGTCGAAGTAGCAGCCACCGCGGTTGAAGTGAGCATCTCTTCGAGCAACGGCAACCCAACCGTGGCAGCCCCAACGCTTCGAAGCAACGTGCGGCGATGAACGAGCTTGTTGGCCATGACGGTTCCTATTGAAGTGAATGTGAAAGGCTGAGTGCGGCAGCCACGTCGATCCATACGTTCGCAGAGCGAATCCCTTGGACGGCGTTGGCTACGGGGCTTCTTCCGATCGTGTCTCTTGAACCAAATCGCTCATTACGATCGCGGTGATCAAATCGGCGTAGCGTCCACCTGCGTTCGTGGCGGTCTGATGAATCCGCTGGACCTCGGTCGCATCACGGGCACCCAATGGACGACCAAGAGCGAACTGTGTCACCTTCCAGGTCAATGTTTCACGAACGCGGTCGCTTCCGGACAACAGCTTCATCAACTCGGCGGGAGTCTTGTATTTCTGTACTTTCGCCTCGCCGGGAATGACAAGTTGTCCGTCCGAGCGGAGAGCATTGCCGAATTCATCCTTGCGATGAAATCCTCCCAGCCCATCGAACTGCTCCAAGCCAAATGCCAGCGGATCAAACTTGATGTGACATCCTCCACACGATTCGTTGCGGATCCGATCTTCTGCGACATCGCGGTGAGTCATTCCAGGCTTGGGCGGAACCGGGGTTGTATCGACTCCGGGAGGAGGCGCACCGATCACGCCTCGGAGCAAATCTCTCATCACAAACAACCCGCGAGTGACCATGGAAGCGTCATCGCCTCCGATCGTCAGCACACTGCCTTGTGTCAGCAATCCTCCGCGGGCCGCTTCGTTCGATAGATCGTAGCGACGAAGGCCATCGCCCTTTGGTTCCAAGCCGTAATGCTTGGCCAACTGAGGTGTGGCGAACGTGAACTGGGCGTCGAACAATTCGTTCAGCGGCCGCCCCTGCTTCCAAACAACTTCTTCAAAGTACGCCAGGGTTTCATCCCGCATGTCCCGTCCCAGCTCAGGCTTCCAGCCGGGATACCGCTTCTGGTTCGGCTGCATGTTGGTCAGCCGGTCGAGGTTCAACCAATCACTTGCGAATTGCTTGGACCGCTCGACCGCTCGACGATCGTTCAACATCCGCTCGACTTCAGCACGACATCGCTCTTCGTCAGTCAACTGACCTTCTCGAGCTGCTTTCAACAGCTCCGCATCTGGTGGCCCACCCCACAGGATATAGCTCATTCGCGACGCCAATTCGAAATCACTCACGCGATGGCTGCCGCCTCCGTGCGGATGTTTCTCAATGCGATAGATGAACCGAGGCGATTGCAACATTGCTTCGACCATCAGACCAACGCCTTGCTCAAAACTGCCGCCAGCACTGGCCACGGCGGTCAGGACGCCGCTGTAGTTGGACACCTCCCGTTCATCCAACGGACCACGAAACAGCCACTCGCCCACTTTCGCGACAAAGTCTCGCGCGGTCGCATCCGTGTTCAGACTCCGCGACTTAGAAAAGCGTTTTGCGAATTTCAGAATATCCATCTGCTGAACGATCAATTCCGCCAATTGCGAATACGCTTCGACGTGCTTCAGATCCACGTTCAGGTTGTAAGCCGTGTTGCTGAACCCATCGGCACGCAGATCCGGTGGCAACATTTGCGTCGCTTCCGCTGAGATATTCACGCCAACCGCACTGCGCACGGTTTCGATGTACTCCAGGACGGTGAGTCGCTGGATCCAATGATCGCTCGCCCCCGGCTTGGAGGCGTAAACGGCGGGATCGATCATGTCGATCGACCAAACCGCCCCGCCATCAATCCATCCTTTCATCACCATCTGATCGGAAGTCGACAATCCTGGTCCCTGCGGAGGCATGTCGCCCGAAGCGATCTGCTCCCACAACAAGCTCTCCTCCGCGTTCCCAGGAACGATCACACTTCCGCTTTCACCGCCCGCCAATGCGGCAACTTTACGTGACAGATCGAGCTCGCCTTTTTTCGATGCCGAATCGTGACACTCCAAGCAATGGCGAGCAAACAACGGAGCAATCTTTGTCGCGAAGGTTTGTTCCGCCTTTGCCATCGCAAGTCGCTCGGCCTCACGCGGATCGACACCGGCTTTTGGACCAGCGTCAAAGTTCTGCGAAACCTCTGCGTGATCGAGGGCGCGCGAATAGATCGCGACAAGATAGAACTCTCCCAGCCACGGGCGTTCTGACGATCGTTCGTTCGCCAGAATCAGCAGAAAGCCGTCCTCCCAGTTCGACAGTTTCCCGGCCACCTTCTTGGAAACCGTTTGTTTGCCATTTTCGTAAACTCGAACGTTTCCGCCGCCGTCTCGAGTGAAGACAACGTGCGTGAGCTTTGGCTCGGCATTGCCACTGCCACCGGACGTCTCGGGAATCCCATTGTCGCTGGTCAAAGTCGTCCTCAAACGAATTTGATATCGGTTCCCATCTTGACCAAGCGTGAAGTTTCGCTGGACTGAGTCTTTCGACATCGAAACAATGCGAGCCGGCCCTTTTTGAGAAGTGTTATTAGGTTTGATCCACGCTTCGATCGTCAATGCGTTGGATCGCTTCGCCTGATCCACGATCTTGTCCGCCGAACCGATGGACTCAATCTTGGTTGCTGATCGCACCTCGAGTGCACTCTTCTTCCATGCGACCGCAGAAGATTGCTCGATCTTTAAATCCACTGGCTGTCCGTTCCCGCTGCGATCCTTGATCGTGTCGCCATGACCAGATTCAAAGGTGTAGAACGCCGCAAGACCATTGCTGACACGAGGCGTATCAGCCGAGAACGCTGGTGGCAATGGCAACATTAGCAGCACACCACCGATAAACGACAGGGCGGCTCGAAGCCTGAAACCCTTCGAGATTCGATGCTCATTCACCATTGATTGCTCCACTTCGTCACATGGATGGAAGGCCAACAATCGCTTCAGTCAGTCAACGCATTCGAATTGTCCGCCACGCCCTAATGTAACGCACCATCACGCAGCATGCTGATAGTGCGCACCACCAGTCCATCACGACTCAAACTGGTCGGCTAAGAAGCGAAAACGCGTTTGGGGGCGTCCATCAGCAGACCTACTCCAGCCGACACCGTTGGAGCCTGCCCCAGAGCGAAGCGAATCAGTCGCAGAGCACGACGTATGCGATGGCTTGCGTTCTGCACCCACCGAGACTCAAGTGGATCGCATCAATCTCGGCTTCTTCAGCCAGCTCGGCTGCCATGCCATGCAGTTCAATCGAGGGCCCATCGCTGGGATGCGTCGCGATTTCAATGTCAGTCCAACTGATGCCACGCCGGTGACAACGCAGAGCCTTGAAGACAGCTTGTTTGGCCGCCCATCGACGGGAGAAATGCCCCGTCGCGTCGGGTCGCTGAGCACAATGATCAATCTCGGCTGCCGTGAAGACTCGCTCTAGAAACTGCTCCCCGTGCTGCTGGATCATTTGAGCGATCCGAGCACACTGAACAATTTCCGTCCCGACTGCCACGATTGCCATGAATTACCGCAACCCACAATTGCGTCGGGCACGGTCAACCACACCGGCCGCAACCTCACGAGCCCGCTTGGCACCTTCGGCCAAAATATCTCGCACGGTGTCCAAGTCGGATTCCAACTCTTCTCGCTTCGCACGAGCTGGGGCAAAGTACTCTTCGCTGACTTCCGCGACGGCCTTTTTGATCTCGCCGTAACCAAAACCACCGGCTCGATACTTTCCCGCCATGGCATCGACTTCCGCCGGTCCAGCAAACAACTGATAAAGCTGAAACAGATGGTCGTCGGTCGGGTCCTTGGGATCTTCCATTGGACGACTGTCCGTCACGATCCGCATGATTTGCTTGCGGATCTTTTTCACTTCACCGAACAACGGCAACGTGTTGTTGTAACTCTTGCTCATCTTTTGACCGTCGGTCCCGGGGACCTTTGCGCCAACGTCCAACGTCTTTGCCTTTGGCAGCACAAACGTTTCACCGAAAGCATGATGGAATGAACCGGCCAAGTCACGGCAGACCTCGATGTGCTGGACCTGATCAACTCCAACCGGCACGATCTGCGAGTCGTACGCGAGAATGTCGGCTGCCATCAAAACCGGGTAAGTGAACAACCCAGCGTCCGCGGTCATTCCCTTCGCTTTCTTCTCTTTGTAAGCGTGGCAACGCTCGAGCAGACCCATCGGCGTTCCCGTCATCAGCAACCAAGCCAGCTCGGTCACCTCAGGAATATCAGACTGCACAAAAAGACTGGCTTTCGACGGGTCCAATCCCAGCGCCAACAAATCCAGCGCGGCGTTGAGCACGTTTTCGCGAAGCACTTCCGGTTCACGAACGGTGGTCAGGGCGTGCAAGTCGGCGATGAAGTAGAAGCCCTCATTGTCTTCTTGCAAATCAATGTATTGGCGAATCGCACCGAAGTAGTTTCCCCAGTGGGGACGTCCGGTTGGCTGGATTCCCGAAAGCACGCGCATAAGTCAGTCAAACAAAGAAGAATTTTCGATCAAAGAAAGCAACTTAGAACCTCTCAACTTAACCAAATCTTGCGGCTTCGGGAGATCACCCCCCGACAAAGAATTGGCTCCGGCGAAAAATTCAATTCCAAGACTGGTGATTCAAGTCGGTCGTCGCCGGATCCAGCTTGCACCCGTCGATGACGGCGGAGCGTTCGCCGCCCAATGCCGCACGTCCGCCATCACTCGGATTCATTTCCCTCGGAGGCATCCGCAGCTGAATCGTCATTCGAATCCAACAGCTCATTCAAAGCCTCCAGCATCTTCTGGCGAGGCTCGGGATCATCGGTCGGAAACCCCAACTCTCGAGGAACGAACGCGATCTTGGGGTGCAGCGAATTTGGGTTCAACCCGACTTCAATCAGAGGCTGCTGTTTCAAGATCATGATCGTCGCGGCTGCTAAATCTCGAACTTGAGCCTGGGTTTGTTTCCCGCCGATGAAATCCACTTCGGTCACCGCACGCTCGTCTTTCAGCAACCTGCGAAGCGAGGCGATGTTGCTCTCATTGCCGAACCGACTTACCAATTGCAGCGACAGGGCGACTTCATCGATCCTGGAATCCTGTTGTTCCAACACTCGTTCGGCTAGCGGCAACGTTCGCTCCAGGTCCTCCTGCAGCGACAACCAGAACACCTCCGGCCAACTCGTACGATCGCAACGCTGGATCCATCCCGCCAACAAAGTGCGAAAAGGCTCGGCGAGCTGTTCGTCGCGAAGAAGTTCGGCCGTGACGCTCATTCGCAACATCCGTAGCAGTGCTTCTTCATCAATGTTCGACAATTTCAGGTCGTGGTCGTTGAAGCACAACAACATCGCAATCACGTCCGCCCCCGATGGCAATTGGGACTCAATCAACTGCCGACGTTGAATTCTCGCGATCACGTTCCGAAGCGATTCCGCCCGAGCTTCTGTGCTGACCTCGAGAGCCTCAGCCAAATCTTGATGACGCAGCATCATCTCGACGAAGACCTCTCGCAGTCGCGGACCATCGCCCAAAATTTGTTGAAAGACATCCCAACCCTCAAACGATCCGGGCTGCCCATCCAAGAAGGAATCGATCCGCCCCGCAACCGCACTGTTGACGATTCCCGCCGCAACATTCTCAGCTCGCAGACGCACTTCCAAATCGTCATGTTCGATCACGGCGGTTCGCAATGCTGGAAGAGCGTCGTTGGCCAACTCCCGCAGTTCCGCGGTGGCTTGTTCACGCACGGCGAACTCGGGTGCACCCAACTGAGCAATCAGTTCGGCGATCTTGATTTGCTGCGACCTCTCGTCATCTGACTCCTCCTCCGATTCGCTGGCGTCCAAATCGGTTTCGCCAATCCCAGGTTCAATCGGTGGAATGTCACTCGGCAACACTTCCTGAGCCCGGAAAACTTCCGAGATTTTCAGTGGGTCCATCGGGGCTTTGCGAAACGACTTGAACGAGACGCGGTCCGTTCCAGGGTCGCTCTCGCCAGATTCCGCTGGCGAGCTCGAATCAGTTTCAAGATCGTCCTCGTTGGCTTGCCCCGATGCGACCGTGGCTGACAGCATCAACACAGCAACCACCATCGCGAGCGAACGAATCCAATCGGTTGTGGGAAGGGTTGAAAACAAAACGTCTGCCTAACGGGAAAGGTTTGCGTAACGTGAAAATTGGACTGCGACCGCTTCCCCGAAGTGTACCAAGAACAACGCTCAGATAGCAGCGATTGCTCGACGGGCCGACGGGTTCCGCCGAGCCGCCATCGAGACGGCAAATGGGCCAGTGAATGGCCCGGGAAGGAAGCCGCCGGATGGGCGGTCTTAAAAGCAGGAAAAGCGAGGCAAAAAAATCGGTTGCCCAAAACCGAACCCGTGGCTAGGCTGAATGCACGTCGTGGAGAAATCGCATCCCCTCCACAGTGACGTTTGTTTAGGGATTTGCGGCCGCTTGCAGCCTCACTGCTAAAAAGCCAACACATGAAACCGATCGCAATCGATCCGGTCGAAATGACCGATCATGCGTCCCGCGCGGCGGGACCTTCTTCCACGAGCTTGCCGACCTCAGGTCTGTCGACTCAGTGCGTCCATGGGAACATCAACCCGGACGCCCCCTCTCGTCAGCACGCCGAAGGCGCCATCACGGCCCCCATTTATTCGGCCTCGACGTTCACCTTTGAATCCACCGACAAACTGCTGGATTTCGTCGAAGGCCGCGAACAGCGTGAAGAGTATGGGCGTTACGGCAATCCCAACGAACGACTGGTCGAGCAGAAGCTGGCGGCGCTCGACAACGCGGAAGACGCGGTGGTCTACTCCAGCGGCATGGCGGCAATCGTCGGGCTGCTGATGAGCCGTCTGTCTTCCGGCGACGAAATTATCTTCTTCGACCAGTGCTATCATCGAAGTCGCGAATTCTGCGGCAAACACCTCGCCAAATTTGGTGTTGTCACCCGCCAAGTCCCCACCGGTGACTTCGCTGCGATGGAAGCCGCGATCACGCCACGAACCAAAATGCTGGTCAGTGAATCGCCCACCAACCCACACCTGACCTGCGTCGACCTCGAACAGTTTGTCGCTCTCGGCAAAGCTCACGAAATCGAAACGCTGATCGACGCGACGCTGGCGACTCCGATGAACGTTCGGCCGCTCGATCATGGCGTGGACTACGTTTGGCACTCCGCGACGAAATACTTGGGCGGACACAACGACTTGCTCGCAGGAGTCATTTCCGGCCGCAAAGAGTTACTCGATCCGGTCCGTGCTCTTCGCGGTTGCTTGGGCAGTGTCACGTCGCCACACAGCATGTACTTGCTCGAACGCGGTTTAAAAACGTTCTCGTTGCGGATGCAACGTCACAACGAAAACGGCCAAGCGGTCGCAGAGTTTCTTCATCGGCATCCCAAAATCGAGCGGGTGTATTACCCCGGTCTTCCAAGCCATCCATCGCACGCGATCGCGAAAGAACAGATGCTTGGCTTCGGCGGTTTGATCACATTCACGGTCAAGGACGCAGATTGGAAAACCACGTCACGGGTGGTCGATGCCGCGAAAATTGCTCGCATCGCTCCCAGCCTCGGCGGCACCGAATCGTTGATCGAACAGCCGCTGGTGATGAGCTATTTCAAGTACACACCCGAGGAACGAGCCAGTTTCGGAATTGCCGACAACATGATTCGTTATTCGTGTGGGATCGAAGATTCAGCGGACTTGATCGCAGATTTGGACCAAGCTTTGGCGGCGATCTGAAATGAGCACCTCCAAATCTAATGGCGAGTTTCGAACTCGCGCGATTCACGTTGGTAACGAAGTCGATCCGTCGACCGGCGCCGTTGTTCCACCGATTCACTTTGCCAGCACGTTCCGGCAACCTGGCGCGGGCGAGTGGGGCCAATACGACTACTCTCGAAGTGGCAATCCGACTCGAACGGGCCTGCAAACCACGCTGGCCTCGCTTGAAAACGGATGCGGCACGCTGGCGTTCTCGTCCGGCATGGCCGCCATCCATGCGGTCACGATGCTGTTGGAATCCGGCGACCACGTCGTCGCGGGAACGGACATCTATGGCGGTGCCTACCGACTGCTGCATCAGATTTGCAATCGCAGCGGCATCGAAGTCACTTTGGTTGACGTGACCGACTTGAAGGCGATCGAGAACGCCATCACCGACCGCACCAAATTGATTTGGACTGAGTCGATTGGCAATCCGCGGATGACAATCTCTGATTTGCCGGCGATCGCCCGCCTGGCCAAATCAAAGGGAATTCTGTCCGGAGTCGACAACACATTCGGCACGCCAGCGCTGTTGCGGCCGTTGGATTTTGGCATCGACATCGTCATGCACTCCGCGACGAAGTACTTGGGCGGCCACAGCGATTGCCTTGGTGGAACACTCGCAGTTTCAGACCCTGAACTTTACGACCAACTTTATTTTGTTCAGAACGCGACGGGAGCGGTGCTCGATCCGATGAGCAGCTTCCTGATTTCGCGAGGCCTGAAAACCCTGGACCTGCGAATTCGCGAACAGTCGCGAACAGCCCTCCGATTGGCGAAGTGGCTGGAAGCTCATCCGATGGTTCGATCGGTACTTTATCCCGGCCTGACATCGCACGACCAACATGAGTTGGCCAGCCAACTGTTTGGACTGCATCAAAGCGACTCAGAAGAAACCCACTTCGGCGCGATGATCACATTTGAACTCGACGCGACTTTGGACCAAGTCCGCCAGGTCTGCCAATCCACCGAACTGTTCCACTTGGCAGTCAGTCTTGGTGCGGTGGAATCTTTGATCGAGCAACCCGCGACGATGTCTCATGCGTCCTATGCACCTGAGGCTCGCGCCGCGCACGGAATCAAGGATTCGCTGATTCGCCTCTCGGTCGGATTGGAATCCCCCTCCGATCTGGAATCGGACCTGCAACAGGCGTTCTCGGCCATCAATTGACCCCCTCGAGTGTCGGCAAAATGCGGGCTGGCATCGGTTCAGCTCGCGGTAGCATTTGCAAATGCGTGAGCTCCGGACAACTTGCCGGTAGGGTTTGGGTGTGTCCGCACCGGTTTCCACGACGCAACCGGGCCGAACGGCAATCGGGTAGTAGGTGAATTTGAAAAAGTGATTTGCCTTGGGGCTCGCTTTACATCGGCGACTTTCGGAAGCGATTGCACTAGAATATTGGCTGCGATTCCGCGCCCGCCTGCCGCCTGCCTGATTCAGCCCACCATGCGTTTCCCCGATCTGTTCTCTTCGAGAGACGCTTCGCGCGCCGCCGCATTGCAGTGGATTGCGAGACAGGCGGTGGAAGGATTGACCGCGGGCCGGCACCGATCGCCGCACAAGGGTTCCAGCGTCGAGTTCAAAGAACACCGCCCCTACGTGCCGGGCGATGAACTGCGAAACATCGACTGGCGTGCTTTTGGAAAAAGCGATCGCCTCTACATTCGCGAATTCGAAGAGGAGACCAACCTCCGTTGCACTCTTCTGGTCGACCGCAGCGGAAGCATGAAATACGCGGGCAGCAGAGCGTTGCAGCTGGCCGACTCCAGCACATCGATTGGCAAACGCAAACAGGACTACGCAACCGCCGTCGCCGTCGCAATCGCCTACATGATGCTGTCCAGCCAAGACGCGGTTGGCTTGATGGCGTTTGACGATCGAATTGGCGAGTCGCTGCCACCACGAACAACGCCGTCGCACCTGCAATCGTTGCTCGCGATCTTGGCCGGCGATTCGGGCGGTGGCGAAACCGATCTCGGAACCGTCATCCGCCAAGCGATGCTGAAACTGCCACGACGTTCGCTCGTCGTGCTGATCTCTGATGGCCTCGGCGACCCGGAATCACTTGGCAAGGCACTCGCGTCTTTGCGTTCCCAGCGACAGGAAGTGGTGTTCCTGCAGATACTTGATCCAGACGAAGTTGATTTTCCATTTCATGACCGCATCGAATTTCGTGATTTGGAAAACACCGACCATCGCGAAATCATCGATTCGCGACAGATTCGTTCTCGCTACATGGAATCGCTCCAGCGGCACAACGCGACACTGGAAGCAGCCTGCCGTCGCAACCGGGTCGACCATGCGATGATCACAACCGATGTCCCCGTCGTCGACGCGCTCGCAAGGTTTGTGACGCTGCGACGCGGAGGTGGTGTCAGCGGCTCACTGAACCTTGCCAGATCCACCGCCAACGGGACCAAAATCAAAGAAGCTAGAACGGCTAAATCAACACCGAGTCCATCGCCGGAGGACGTTCCCACGCGATGAACTTCCTCAACCTTGGACTACTCGCAGGCGCCCTCGCGTTCGTCGTTCCCTTGGCAATCCATCTGCTGTTTCGAAGTCGATATCGATCCATGGACTGGGGAGCGATGTTCTTACTGCAGGACGTCGTTACGAAAAATCGTCGCCGCATGCAGTGGCACCAGTGGATTCTGCTGGCACTTCGGTGTGCGATTCCAATTTTGCTGGCGCTCGCGATGGCTCGCCCTCTGCTCTCTTCCGCTCGGGCTCTGCCCGGGTCCGAACCTCTGTCGTTGATTCTTTGTGTCGATGACAGTCGTTCGATGCAAGCAGCCGGCCGGCACGACCGAGTCTTGAAAGCAGCCAACGGGCTGATCGAAAACTTATCGCGCGGCGACGAAGTCATCATTCTTCGGACCAGCCAACTCGCCGCGCCCTTTCAACGATCTGCACCGCGTGACGCGTTGGCTGGGCTGTTCGAAGTTCGGTTTGGTGGGCCGCCTTCGGACTACACGAGCGCACTGGCGACTTGCATGGATGCCTGCAAAGAAGCCTCGCATCCGAATCGACGGATCGTCATCTGTGGCGACTTTCAATCCAACAGTTTGACGAGCGGAAACCGTTGGATCGATGCCGTCGAAGACGCGCAAGTTCGGCTCGACCGAATGACTCCGACTCCACGCGTGGACCTGCTCAACGTTTCGCAGTCCGACGACGTGCTCGACAATCTCGTTGTTGAATCGTTGCAGTCCAACGCTCCCGCAGTCCTGATAGACCGAGCGGTCACCTTCACCGCAAAAGTTCGCAACGATTCAGACCGTCCAATATCGAGACTGACTGGACGCTGGATCCACGACGGGCAAACGGTGCAAACAACAAACATCGACATTGAGCCACGAAGCACGTCGAGCATCTCATTCACGCACATGCCGGATTCTGCTGGCGATCACACATTGGCGTTTGCCGTCGAACACAGCGACGCGATTGCCGCCGACAACCGCCGACGGCTTGGGTTTCATGTCTCGCCGCAAATCCGCGTTTGGTTGGTCGATGGGGATCCGTCGAGCGAACCCTTGAAGAGCGAAACCGATTTTTTGCGATTGGCACTCAGCCCCTTCGCATTCGCGAGCGTGAACGAGAACTCACGGGCAAGCGAGAATCCTCGTTCGGACCTGGTCAGCAGCCGAGTGTTCACTGGATCGCGATGGCCCACCGAACTCCGGCAAGCAATGAATACCGACCGTCGTCCGGACGTGATCGTCTTTGCCAATGTCAAACAAGCCGGCTCTCGAAGCGACACAGACGACGAACTCATCGACCGGTTCCTTGGCCAAAATGGAAGGATCGTCTTCTTCGACGGGGATCAGGTGGATGCGGAATCATGGAACGACGTTTCTTGGTTGCCAGCGAAACTCGATCGACTGATCACCTCATCGGACGTCCAATCAGTCATCGAAAGCGAGGATACTGTTTCAGCCGAAGAACAAGAAAATCTCGGCTTCGCAATTGAACCACCTCGAGGCCGACAAACCGTTTGGGGATCGCTCCAGGACGCTGGCGATGGAATCTGGGAAGAGGTAAGAGTTGGAAGATACCGTCGGCTGGTGATGGAAGATTCGAGCGACGATCCCACCACTGTGTTGTTGCGAACGTCCGACCAAGCGGCGATTGCGATTCGACGGTCCAGTGTGATTCAGTTCGCGATCGGCTGCGACTCTGAATGGTCTACATTGCCTCTGCGCTCCGTCTACTTGCCCATGATGCAGCAATTGATTTTGGATCTAGTGAGCAACCAAGAATCGATGAACGTGGTCGCGGGACAGCCGATGCTTGTCCCCAAAACCGCTTTATCGTGGATTGTCACATCGCCCGATGAATCGACATCAACCTTGGAAGCCAAACCCGACTCGGAACCCGATGGTGTGGCTTCCGAACACAAAAGCAACGTGTTCAGCAACACACACTCGGTTGGTATCTACCGTTTCCGAGCGGATGAAGCAGCTCCACCAAACGACTCAGAATCCAAAACCGACTCAGCTGAAATTCTGCTTCGTGTCGCGGAAATCCCCGCATCCGAATCCGATCTGCGACCCTTGGAATCCAGCCAAATCGAAACTTTCGCGAATCGCCTGCAAGCTCGCTTGTTCAACACACCGGAAGACTTGGTCGAAGCAACGGCGACCGATCGATTTGGCCAAGAGATTTGGCGACCAATGATGTTCCTGGTCCTGATGGTTCTGATCACGGAACTGCTTTGGCAACAATTCGCCGGCCGTCCAAAATCAGCTGCCACCGTTTGGAAGATTCCCTTCGCTTCCGCCGGGAGTCGCCCATGATTCCCGGTTGGACTCCACCGATGCTCGCCAGCCTAAGGTTCTCGTGGGACCTGCCTGCCTGGGCAATTCTGGCGATTGCGATTGCCACCGGAATCGCCGCCGCTTGGTTGTACCTGCGAGAAACAAGACAACTCACCGGTTCGGCCGCTTGGGTTCTTCCTGCCCTCCGATCCACCGCGATCATCCTCACGATTCTGCTACTGGCAGGCCCCATTTGGCACCACCGACAAGTCATCGGACAACCCGCTCGACTGATCTTCGCGGTTGACCAATCGTTGAGCATGAGCGAACGCGATTCGTCCGATCAGCAATCGCCCGATCGGCTGCAACGCTCGGTCGAAAAGCTGTTTGGTAAAGGCAAGCAAGGCGGTTGGGTTGAAACTCTTCAATCGACTCATTTGATTGACGTGACGAGTTTCGACGCTGCAGCGCAGTCGCGTTGGAAGTCTTACGACCTCGACGATGATTCCCAGAACCCTTCTTCTGAAACCGTGCTGATCGAAGCAAACGGAACCACCACCAATCTGTCAGCGACCCTTCGTCCAATTTTGCCTTCTTCAGGCAACCTTACCTCGGCTGAATCGACGTCCAACTCCAACGACGAATCCGACGCAACCGCCTCTCCTATGGCCGTTGTTTTGATGACGGACGGTCGCGATTCGGCCGGAGTCGACGACGCATCGGACTTGGCCTGGCAACTTTCCCAATCGGGCTGGCAAGTCCATGCGATTGGCGTTGGCAGCGTCGACGAACCATCTGACATCGGAATCACCAACGTCTTGCATCCCGAACGCATCGCGTCGGACGGACGGCTGACCGGTACGATTGTCGCGAAGCACTTTGGAGTGATCAATGAATCGCTGCAAATTAACGTTCGCTCGGGTGAGAAAGTCGTCTGGTCGGAAACATTTGTGGCCACACAGGATGGACAAACGGAAATTGAGTTTGACCTTCCGATGGAACCTCTCACCAACCAACTTGCCGACAATGAAGTGAGGGGAGTCGATCGCGACAGTGTCGTCTTGCCATTCTCGGCATCCATCCGCAACACCGATCAGACCGGGCAAACAACCTTGGGTCAGCCCGGTAACGACCGTTGGGATTTCCGAATCGCAGCGGCCAGCCGAGATCGTCGACTGCTGATTTTGGATGGGTCGTCACGTTGGGAAACTCGCTACCTTCGCAACTTGCTCTCTCGAGATCCCGCGTGGCAAGTCGACACGGTTTTGTTCGGCCCCGGCACGGATTCGCCCGTGATCCGGCGAGGCAACGAAGACGGTGACGTCCCGGCGACCGCCGAAGATTGGAATCGTTACGACGCCATCGTGCTGGGCGAAGTCCCACCTGAACAATGGACGAATGTGGATTCCGATGGTTTGCGTGAGTTTGTTCGACGCGGAGGCGGGCTGATCATGCTCAACGGGCGTTACAATCGCCTTTCGCGGATCGAATCGCTAAATGAACTCTTGCCCGTCGACTTTGTGGATCCCGCCGTCACGTCCAACAACGACGACCTCCTTCAATACCAGCGGCAACAACCCGCGGTTCAATCCATCGGGCCAACGGCGACGGGACGCTCTCAGCCGGTCATGTTGCTCAGCACTGACATCGAATCGAATGAGCAGCTTTGGCGACGCATGCCAGTCCCTTCCGCAATTCCGGTGACAACAGCTCGCGCGGACGCTGAAGTTTGGGCAGACGCATTCGTGGAAACAACCGGCACATCGACGCCGACGGAATCACGAGTGCCTTGGATGGTCACCAGACTGTTCGGTGCCGGCCGAGTTTTCTACCTCGCGACGGACCAAACTTGGCGTTGGCGATACAAAATCGAAAGCCAGCTGCACGGTCGATTTTGGAATCAAATGCTGACTGCCGCCATGCAACCTCCCTACGCCGTGCGAGATGACTATGTTGCGATTGGCACCGACAGAATCGACTACGAATCAGGACAATCGGCGTTGATCCGTGTTCGACTGCTGAGCAACGAAAGACAACCTGGTGACAACCTGGGTATCGCCACATCCGCCACCGTCGATGCATTGTTGATTCGAGACGATCAAATCGTCGCCACCATCCCAATGAAACTCGACGATGCATCTCGGCAGACTTACTTGAGTCAAACCGAACCGCTATCGCCTGGTTCTTACCGCGTTCGAATTCGGGCGAGTGGCTATGACGCGTCGGCATTGAAGGCGACCGCACCCATTTGGGTCGAATCGACTCGCAAAGGTGAATTGGATCGTGTCGCAGTTGACGAAACGACTCTGCGAGAAATCGCCAGCGCCGGTGGCGGAAGCTATTTCCACGAGTCGTCTTCGGATGACGTCCTGAACAAGTTGATCCCGCTATCACGGGGCCAAATCATCGAAACGGACACTTTGATCTGGGAATCGTGGTGGCTATTTGTGGTCATTCTGGCACTCCTGGCAACGGAGTGGTGGATGCGTAAAAAGGTGGGGTTGGTATGAGCGAAGTGCCGTACGGATTGACGAGCGAACTGCCCTCAACGAATCACCATGCCCCCAGCGAACTGCTGCCCGCTACTCGCGGTGCGCTACGCGCGTTCGCAAGGCGACGTGCCACGCTACAGTTTTGTCGCGGAATCGCGGTAGGCGTGACCATGTTGATCGCCGGGATGATTCTTCTGGCATTGATCGACCATTTCATGCGTCCAACAACCTTACCACGGATCGTCCTCAGCATCCTCGCGTACGCTTTCGCCGGATGGATGGCGTATCGCAACGGCATCAAGTCCGCATTCCGAAGTTCGCAGTCGGAAGTCGCGAGCAGTTTCGAAACGGCCCAAACCAAACTTCGGGGCCAAGTTCTCTCGGCAGTCGAACTCAGCGAAGTCGAACATCTGAACGGTTCACCTGACTTTCGACGGAAGCTACAAACGCACGTCGCCAATCAGATGGGCGGAATCGAAGTCCGTCGTTTGCTGCCATGGAAACTGATCCAACAAACATTGCTGGTGCTGTTTTCTTTGTTAATCATCATCGCGGCGTTGGGTTTGATCCCGACACTGGAATTGCCACGTCGATTCGCCCGCGTTCTGCTCCCAATCGCACCGATTCAACGCGCCTCGCTGACCAAAATCCACTTGATCCAACCCGATCCGCCATCAGGGATGGTCGCCGAAGGGGATCTCGTCGGAGTGATGGTTGAGGTGGATCGATTGGGCCGATCGGAAGTCTGGCTAGAAATTCGCGATGAACTTGGTTCCGAACGCCAGCGAATGGTCCGACGGTCAGCCGAAGACGTTGAACCTAGCGTGTCTGCCGACGCCAGCCTTCCGACCTACTCCGCAAATTTGCCGGTTCAGCAAACTCCGATGGACTATCGCATTTTGGCCGGAGATGCGGAGACACTTTGGTACACGTTGACTCCCCAACCGCGACCGCGAGCGACTTCTTTTCTCAAAGAGTATCAGTACCCGACGCATCTGAAATTGCCAAACGAAACGGTCACCGACGAACACGGTGACCTCGCTGCTTTCGTGGGAACGAAAGTCACAATGAGAGTGGTGTTCGACCAACCAGTTCGCGATGCTGAGATGTTGTTCTCGTCTCGTGGTTCCGGTTTGGCATTGTCCGCTGTTTCGACCGACAGTCACCAGTTCGAAATCACGGTCCCGATCTCAACTCCGGGGAGTTACCGCCTGGACGCGATCGGATCGGGCACCGGCCTGAACAATCCGTTTTCGCCACGTTACACCATTGATCCGGTGATCGACCGCAATCCGATTGCAATGTGGGATGAGTCAACGCAACGTCGGCAAATCGTGTCCCCCGCCGCCGTTTTGTCGTTGACCGGACACCTCGAAGACGATGTCCCGATGGACCACGTCATCCAGCAAATTTTGCTCGAAGGCGAAGGCGTGACTGAAATCAAAACGGAACTGGACACGCCTAGCCGAATCGCCGAGGTGAATCTCAAGTGGGATTTGGCACGATTCGATGGTCGCGAGAAACCCGATGTCACGCTTCCATCTGGCAGTCGACTGAAGACGCGTCTGATCGCGGTGGATCGATCCGGGCATCGCGGTCAATCCAACTGGATCGACGTCTTCATTGCACAGTCAGACTTTGATCCTGACCGGCACCACGACCTCTTTGAAACCCGAGAGCTAACTCGCCGAATCACAACCTGGTTTGAAGAACTGAACCTGATTGGTGAAGGCATTCAAACCAGCATGAAAGAAGCGATCGATTCGCCGGAGACCAAATCGTTTCTGCTCGAGCCGGAACTTGCGGATCAGTTCCAAAGACTTCGCTCCGAGTGGGAGTTGATTTCCGGATTTGGCGGCGAGGAAGACTCGGGCACACCGAATGAAGAATCACAGATCTCAATTCATAAACGACTTTCCTTGCTGAGCGACCCGGTCATGGTTGACCAGTGGTCGCAATTGGATTCGGCGGCAAACTATGCTCTCGAGCAAACGACGCTGCACTACCAAGCCTGGCAACGAATCGGCGAACAGCTACCAACCAAGGAACTCGCCTCACAGCGCAAACGACTCGCTGGCTCATACGTAGGCAACCTGCGATCCCTCACTCAACTGACTTCACGCTCGATCGATTTCTCCCAAGCGACTCTCGCAGTTGAATTGGCTCGCGGACTATCGAAGGACTTGCAGACCATCCAAACAAGCGCCGCGATGCTTGGCGACGCGAATTCGAATATCCCCATCGTCAGACTGCCTGGCCAAAGCGAACTCCTGAAACAGCAACTGCTTCAAATCAGTCAGTTGCTGAAGTCATTGGACTCGGACCTCCCCCAGGAGGTAAACAAACTTCACGAGCGAATTCATCGATTCGTTGATGACCGAACTCAAAGCATCTCCGATGCACTCGAAAAGCTTCGCACCTCTCAAGATGGCAATTCAGAAAGGCCTTTCCGAAACACCATCAAACAATTCGCAAAAGACATTCAGGCACTGCGTGTGCACAGTCTGGTCAGCGGGAACGTTTTCAATCAAATCGCTTCGTCAACCAAAGAGTTCACTGCCGAACCCATCGGCTGGTCCGGGCCATTGCGAACGCTGAACCGCACCGGAAAACAATGGACCGATCAGCAACGAAAGACGGTGTCGCTATCTGAACGAGGCAATTCAAACGACTTGACTGAATCAAAGGCGATTCAGCAAGTTCACGCCGAGTACTTTCTGGAGCTTCGTGCAACAATCCTGCGACGACTTGGGCGGATCGAACAAGTTGAAGAAGCAAGAACGGATTCGCAGGTGATCACCAGCGCGGATCTCGATCTGATTGTCCGCACGCTGGATGCGATCACGGCGGAAGGATTCATCTCGCCAGAGAATTCGGATCTCGATTCGGTTGCTTTCTTCGACAAAGTATCAAAGGCAGTCATGACACTGGAATCGGGCAACAAGCTGCATCGCGCTGCTCGACAACTGCAGTATGTTGCTGACCGCGAACGCTACCCAATCGACTGGACCGATTCAGTCATCCAACAACCACTTCGCCTGAAGTACATTCAGGTCGCCAACGAAATCCCGATGGCACAGATCCGGCACCTCGGCTTGGACTCAGAGACTGGACAACAACTCCAAGAAACTCGTTGGAACCACGACGCCAACCAAGCTCGCGAGCGAATGGATCACCGACTCTGGTCCAACGAGCCAATCGTCTCTGCCGCGATCCCGCTCGAAACGATCCTGAAAACTTATCAATCGAGCTGGGCTGCGATTGATCCTCTAATGGAAGAGGCTCGCGAATTTCTTCGGGGCCTGACAGCTAGTTTGGCAGACCAAGCTCGTCAGGCAGCCGAGGAAGCGAAGCAACAAAGCGATTCAATCGAAGAGGATCAGGCCAAACGCCCAAACTCACCCGCGGAAGTCGCGAATGATGCCGAATCGAAGTTTGAGGCGTTGAAGGACCAAGTGGGCGAAATTGCCGAGCAACTGGCAGACCGAGCAAACAACGCCGACTACTCCGACGCCGACGAAGCGCAGGCTGCTCGCGATGCGGACCGAGCCATCGCTGCCATCGAAAAACAAACCGAACAAGTCGCCAGCCAGCTTCGCGAAAACGAGCCTGAAAAAGCAACACAATCACTCGACGATCTTTCAGAAACCCTCGAAGCGATCGCCGATCACTTTGATGCAGTCGACTCGGGCGAAGATGCGTCCGAGACTCGAGAAACACTGAACGAGTTTTCGCCCAACTCCGATTCCAACTCGCCGACGGACGACCAGTTTGGCGCTGCGGAGTCGGTCGCGAAAGCAAACCAGATGACTCCAGAGCAGTTGCTCGAACAGCTCGAAAAAAAGTTGCCAACTGACGAGCCGATGCAAGATTCCTTGCAAGAGATCACGGATCAAACCGTTCGCGCTGCCGAGCAGATGGTTCGCGAAGCCGCCAATGAAGAAACGGCATTGCGTCGCAATTTGGAACGATCTGATTCAGAGTTTTCCGAACGGAAACGAGTCGCTCGAAATGAATTGCGTTCGCTTTCTGCTCGAGCCAACGCGGTACGAGATCACTTGCTGACGATGGCGGATCAAGCCAGCAATTGGTCCAACGAAACTTCGACCCAGCGAGAAATCCAACAAATTCGCGATCAGCTTCTAAAGGCAACTCAAAAGACCAACGATGTCCAGAACGACAATGCCCTGTTGGATGAACTGCAGGCGGCGAATGAGTCACTTCGTGAAGCGGTCAAAGAGGCGGCAAACCAGACTTCTGCCATCAATGACAAAGCGAATGAATCTCAGAAGAACGCTTTGCACAACAACGAACAGTCGAGAACCAAAGCGGCTCGGCAATTGGAATCGATGCAGCGTCGCGGAAAGAACAGCTACCTACAGTCACTGCAACGAGAAAACCAACAATGGAGCCGCAACGTCGACGAGGCGGGCCGCCGGATTCAGCAGGCTCAGAACCAGGAACGCAACGCCCAAAAGAGTTTGGACCGAGCTCAGGAACAGCAGAAAAAGCATCCGGGCGAAGAGTGGGCTGCGAAGGAAGTGACGAACAAACAAGCTCAAGTCAAAGAAGCACAATCGGCTGCCGACGCTGCGAAGCAAACTCGCGACTTGGCACGCAAATCTGAATCCCAGGCCAACCAGAGATACGAAGACGCTCGCAATCGAGCGGTCGCAAACTTGGACGCAGCCAACCCCGCCGCTGAACTGCTTTCGCGAGTCACTCAGCAGGCCACCGAAGAACTACGAGACCTGTCCAAGTCGCTCGACGCCAATCAAAAATCGCTCGCGATCGAGGATTCGCTGAAGTCACCAGAATCGTCCAATGAGCAATTCGCAAACCAACAGAGTCGCTTGCAGCGATCCGTCGCGATGGCATCGGAGGAGCTTCGACGAGCGGCACGACACGAAGAGCGACTTGGTAACAAAACGGCAGCCGCGAACTTGGACGAAATCGCAAACGACATTGAATCGGTCAACGAACAACCGATGAGCACCGCCCAAGAATCACTGCAATCTGGTCAAACCCAACAGGCGAATCAACGGCTCGCCGATGCAGCCGCTCAGCTGCAAGAAAATGCCGATGCACTCGCGAAGCAGAGTGCGAATGATTCTGCTGGCGACAACCAAACGGGCAGTGATTCCAAGGACGGACCATCTTCGCCGCAAAGTGAAAAGCTCGCCAAAACGCTCGATGAGTTGGACCGAGCGCTCCATTCGCCGCCTCCCGAATCGCAAGACATCGAAGCTCAATCAGACGAATCAGAATCTTCGCAATCACAACAAAACTCCGAAAGCCAGCCATCGGACCAGTCCTCGGAAGGTTCATCTGGGCAATCACCATCGGACGGATCTCCGAGCCAAGCTTCCGACCAATCGGGTTCGCCGGATGGTTCGAGCCAGCAACAAACGTCCGGCCAAGCCTCTTCGACATTGGCCGAGGCCGCTCAACAAGCCATCCGCAATCTTGCACAGCAAAGACAGCGACAACTGCAACAGATTGCTCAAGCGGGTGAGCCATCCCAACCATCCGACCAAGAGTCAGCACAACAGAGCAGTTCTGAAGCAAACAACCCCGCAAACGGCGAAGGGCAGAACCGCGAAAATTCGTTGATTGACGCGAGCGATTGGAACATCGCTGACGGCGACTGGGGAGCACTTCGTGAGCGGCAAACCGACGAAGTCGTTCAGGACCGCAAAGTTCGTATCCCAATGACGTATCGCAAAGCGGTCCAGGCTTACTTTGAAGCTGTCTCAGCCGAAGCGGCAAAGTCCACCTCATCCCAGCAACGATCGGACAGGTGAACTCCATGAGTGATTTCGAACGAAATATGATCCACCGAAGAACCTGGCTCCACCACGCGATGGCTGGCACAGGAATCGCTGTTGCAAGCTTGTTCGGTTCAACGCCGAGACCATTCGGGCAACTCGCTTTCGCCGACGAAGACCTGACGGATCTCTATGTTGACGATTCCATTGATCGATCCGTGAACCAGGGCGTCCAGTTCCTGCTTCGACTTCAGAAGGACGATGGCTCGATCGCCGATCGCGGCACCGCTACCGCGATGACATCGCTGGTGATCATGGCATTGGCGTCGGTTGGAACGATTCCGGAACCGAGCACTCCCGAAGGGCGAGCGATGAGTCGCGCGATTGAATTCGTGCTGCAGCCTCGCAACCAAACCAAGGGTTACTTTGGACATCACGATGGATCGCGGATGTACGGGCACGGCATCACGACGTTGATGCTGACCGAGATCCTGGGGATGGGTGCGACCATCGACCAAAATACTCGAATTCACAGCGCGCTGGTCCAGGCCATCCAAGTCATCTTGAAGTCGCAATCCGTTCGCAAGCCACAACGCCTACAAGGTGGATGGCGATACAAACCTGATTCCAGGGATTCGGATTTGTCTGTGTCGGTTTGGCAAGTCATGGCGTTGCGATCCGCAAAGAATGATGGCCTGGACGTTCCAGCAGAAGCCATCGATTTCGCGGTGGAATACTTGCAAGAATCTTACACTTCACCCCTGGATGAAAACGGGCAACCTCGTGAGCAGGTTGGTGGCTTTGCTTACACCCCAGGGACGCACCATCCCGCTTTTACGATGACCTCGGCAGGATTGCTGGCCATGCAAACTTGCGGCCAGTACGACTCGCCTTTGGTGGCTGGATCCGCCGCGTGGTTGCTCGAACACCCTCCGCGAACGAACGAGCGATTCTTCTTTTACGGCATGTACTACTACGCTCAGGGCATGCACCAAGTTGGTGGTGAGGCAGCGACGACGGCGGCAAAGATTGTCCCAGAACTGTTGCTGAGATTGCAGGCCGACAACGGATCATGGGTCAGCCATCAGGGCGAAGAACGAAACGTGGGCGTCGCCTACGCGACCTCATTGGCCATCCTCAGCCTCAGCGTTCGCTACCACTATTTGCCGATCTACCAGCGATAGACAAACGCCACGCTGAAGCGTTTTCCCCGCAAATCGCCGGGTGATTTTGATTCGCCAGGCCCCGGCCGATCAAATTGGATTGACAATCGAAACAGACGCAGGAATACTACCCGCAACGTTGCGTGGTGCCGGTGATCCAAAGCTTGGGTCGCTGGGAACAGGGAACTTCGGTGAGATTCCGAGACGGCCCGGCCGCTGTATCCGATGCGAAGTTGTTGATTTAGCAACTTCCAAGCAAACATTCCTCTTGTGCCATTGTCATTGATCGGAATTTTCCGTGACGGACGAGAAGGCGAATGCTTGCGAGATTGCATCGGGAGTCAGAAGACCTACCACGAAACGGACGCTATGTGATCTTCTTGGGCGAGATCGGTGTCGAGGCGAAATTTTGTTTCGTTTGGCTGTTTCGTAGAATCCCAGTTCGAATCTTGCAGGCAATTCCCGCGCGGGTACTCCCCGACCGTTGGCGTCTGCATCGAATCGACACGATTGCTTCACATGGTCCCGTCCGCTCGTTCACATCGCCGCCGCTATCGCTGCGTTTCCACCCAAGGCTTTACCTTGGTCGAACTGCTGGTTGTGATCGCCGTCATCGGCGTTTTGGTTGGCTTGCTATTGCCCGCGGTTCAAGCGGCTCGTGAAGCGATGCGTCGAGCAAGCTGCCAAAACAACTTGCACCAAATTGGTTTGGCCCTGCACAACTACCATGCTGCCCACAACAAGTTCCCACCGGGTGCCATTGAGGTGCGGCCTCAGTTTCCAAACGGAAAGCAGTTCGCATGGTCCGCCTTTGTGCTTCCTTTCATGGAACAGTCAGGGCTGAATGAACAGATCGATTTTGGACTGCCGTTCGATGCGTTGGACAACGAACCGGCTGCGGCGACCGTGTTGCCAGCCTACCTCTGTCCCAGCACGCCTCGATCAGGCGGATTGATGCAGGGCCGAGGAGCCTCGGACTACGGCGGAATCTACGGTCAGCGCATCACAGGCCGCAACGATCCGCCGAACGGAATGATGCTTCACGACCGAGCCCTCGCGATGCGAGACGTATTGGACGGAAGCTCTCACACCGTGATGGTCTCGGAAGACGCCGCCTTTCCCGATGGGCAATGGATCAACGGACGCAATTTGTTCGACCAGGCGTTCCCGATCAACCAAGCACCCACTTTTGAAAATGACATGCGTAGCTTTCACGTCGGTGGCGTGATGATCCTCCGCGCGGACAGTTCGGTCTCTTTTCTGACAGAGCAACTCGATCTGCAAATCCTGGCGGCGCTTTGCACGCGAGCCGGACATGATGACGCCACCCTGTAATACATCTTTGAATCAAATCTCACCGGATCTGCCGTGAACCCTTTTAAATCAAGCCGTTTCGCTCGTCGTCACCAATTGCATTTGGCCATCGAGAATCTCGAATCGCGTCAACTCCTTGCTGCCGGACCTTATGCTCCTGCGGCAGGTGAAGTGGGCTCGACCGCGATTGACCGGGAGTCGCCCGCCATCGTGGGATGGGCCTCTGGCGTGGCGGAATACAATGCGGGCGCCGAAGTCGACGCTGCTTGGCAGGACGCTTCCGAAGCCCTCGGTCCCGCCGAAGGACTATCGGGCAGCATCGTTTCGCTAGGTCGTTCCGGGACGCTGACGCTGACTTTCGACGAACCCATCCGAGACGGACTGGGATTCGACTTTGCCGTGTTTGAAAATTCGTTCTCGGACATGTTTCTCGAACTGGGCTACGTCGAAGTCTCTTCTGACGGTGTGAACTTCGTCCGCTTTGAAAGTGATTCTCTTACGGACTCTTCTGTTGGCGCTTTTGGTTCGGTTGACCCTACCAATCTGGACAACCTCGCGGGCAAGTATCGCGGCGGATTCGGCACGCCGTTCGACCTGCAAGAACTTCGCGGGAGTGCCGGACTGGATGTCACCGCCATCACGCACGTTCGGCTGGTCGATATTGTCGGTGACGGCACATCGCTCGACGGACAAGGCGATCCGATCTATGACCCAACTCCCACGGTTGGCAGTGCCGGATTGGATGTCGATGGCGTCGCCGTGCTCCACGCGAAAGAGACGGGCGCGGCCATCATTGACTTCGAAACGCTAGGATCCGAATTGGGCGGCGCAAGCTTCTCCAACCAAGCCCCCGAGGGTTTCAGCGAAGACGAAATCACCCTGAACAACGATTACAACGCGTTGTATGGAAGCTGGCAGGGCTGGTCCGTTTCACAAGCCACTGACACCACCACCGCTGGATTCTCGAATCAGTACAGTGCCTTCGCGGGAGAAGGCCGAGAAGGGTCGGACACTTTCGCGGTCGGTTTCTACTCCGAATACGCCGAACCCGAAGACCGCCCGACGATCAAACTTGATCCCGAGGTCGGTTCCCAGTTCGATTCGCTATGGATCACCAACACGACCTACGCTGCTCTTTCGATGACCGACGGTGACCAATTCGCCAAACAATTTGGCGGTGACAACGGCACCGACCCTGATTTCTTCGAAGTCGACATCCATGGGCTCGACGCAGCAGGCGATTCGATTGGAATCGTGACTGTTGCTCTGGCAGACTTTCGATTCGAAAACTCCGCTGACGATTTCATCGTGGACGAATGGGTCCGAGTTGACTTGTCATCGCTGCAGGATGCTGAGGCCCTGCAGTTCCAAGTTCGCTCATCCGATATTGGCGACTTTGGGATCAACACGCCGACCTACTTTGCGGTCGATGATGTGGTCGTGCGTCGTCCACAGGTCGCCTTTGATCTGGAAGACGCGAATTTACTCGAGCCCGAATCAATGACGGGCCGCGTCTCTCGACCGGCGTTGAACAACAGTTCGCCGATGACCGTTTCGATCGCGAATTCGGACAGCTCGCTGGTGAGCCTTCCGACTCAAGTCACAATTGCGGCGGGCGCAGACTACGCCGAATTCACGGTCTCGACCTTCAACGATGAATTGGCCGGACCGGACGAACAAGTCAGCCTGACCGCGACTGCTGACCTGCAAGCACCTCGAATTCGTCCGTTGAACATACTCGACGACGATGCGACGGGACTCACGTTCTCCAGTGATTCGATCCAGCAAACGGAAGGCGAGTCCGCCACCACGCTGACGCTTCGCCGCAACGATGTCGACGTATCCGCCTCGCTTGTGGTCACAATTTCCGCAACTCCCGATTCGCGGCTGAACTTCCCAACATCGGTGACTTTTCCGGCGGGCCAACGAGAGGTCTCCGTCGCGTTATCAATCACCAACGACGAGAAGTTTTCTCCGACTCAGTCCACTGAGTTGACGGCGACGGCAGATGGTCACGCTGGAACGACTGTCGTTGTGGAACTTGTCGACGATGACTTGCGAGCATTGTCCGCGACCGGTCCATCAGCTGCTTTGAACGAGGCCACTCCAGCTCAGACGGTGACCGCAATCATTCGTCGCAATGATGCATCTTTGGACGAACCACTCACCGTCTCTCTAACCAATCCAAATCCCGAATTGTTGACGATGCCATCGTCAGTCACGATTGCGACCGGATTTGATTCTTCCGAAGTGACAATTGGAGTCATCGACAACGAACTGATCAATGTTGGCAGCACATTCACGATCGTGGCATCCAGCGTGAACGCAGTGAATACCGATTTCGATGTCGCGGTGGTCGACGACGAAGAACCAGCCATTGAATTGGCGTTGCTCGATTCAGATGGCAACTCGCTCGACGCGGTGACCGAAGGGCAGTCCGTGCGATTGTCTGTCAGTCGACCAGCAGCGAACTCGGAGGATTCAATCACTGTGACACTCGGACAGTCGCTCGGTGATCGTGTGGATGGACCGACGGAAGTCATCATCCCAGCTGGCGCTTCGTCCGCTGAGGTGACTTGGACCGTGGTATCGGATCAGAATCTCACGGGCAGCCTGGACTGGGTTATCGAAGCCAGCACTCCAGGCTTCGAAACCGCACGACTGGAAAGGGTCGTGTTGGATTCAGATTCGGCAAACCTCACGCTGACTGGCCCCACAGAGCCACTTCTGGAATCCGACGCCAAATCCGTTGGCGACTTCGAATCGCTCGGACGCGCATTGACACTGGACGAGTTTGACAACAACGCTGGACCGTCCGGCGTGTTCGTCGATGGTGAACTTACGTTTGGCAACTCATTCAGCAACGCGTTTGGTTTTGACAGCTGGTCCGGATTCTCAATCAGTCGCGGTTCAGACACATCGACGCCGGGCTTCTTCAACCAATACTCCGCGATCCCTGGCGAAGGCGCTCGCGAGTCAAACACCTACGCCATCGGGTTCAACGGAGCCGACGCGGTCATCCGGCGGCCCGCGGACTCCCGCCCGTTTGAATCCATCGCAGTCACCAACACGACTTACGCTGCACTTTCGATGCTGAACGGAGACGCTTTCGCCAAGCAGTTTGGCGGTGCGTCCGGTGATGATCCGGACACGTTTGTCTTGACAATCGTTGGACGAAACGCCAATGGCGAGTCCATCGGAGAAGTGGACTTTCACCTCGCCGATTTCCGAGCCGACGACAATTCGCTCGACTACATCGTTGACGAGTGGACAACGATCGACCTGACCTCCATCGGCGAGGCAACGGAACTGCATTTTGAACTTGCCTCGACCGACGTCGGCCAGTTCGGGATGAACACGCCAGGCTACTTCGCGATCGATGATGTGCAGCTGGCTGCTCCTAGCGAAGGCCTGCCCGAACTGACCATCCATCGCCAAACACTCGATGACAGCGAATCGTTGGAGGTGAGCCTCTCATCCGATCGAACGGACGTCCTGGTGCCCGCTTCCATCATGATTCCCGCTGGTCAGGACAGCGTGACTGTTCCGATCCAGTTGATCAACGATTTGACGGCCGAAGGAGAACACGCCGTTCAAATCACTGCGTCAGCGAATGGATTTGATCCGCAAACCATTTCATTGACGATCAAGGACGATGACTCGCCAACCTTGACGGTCGCTCATGCTTCGAACGGCTTATTGAATGAGTCACGAAGCATCATCGTCGACGTCGAGGACGCCGGCGTGAACCTTGATGCGGAATCATTCGACAATGGGTCGAACCTCTCCGGCAAAATTGAGGCGGGTCCACTTGAGTTCCCAAACACCTACAACGAACAGTTTGATTTCTGGAGTGGCTGGGCAGCGTCCAATGTGACCGACGTGATGACGGCCGGCTATTCGAACCAGTACGCCGCGTATTCCAACCTGGGTGCGGCTCGACCCGGTGGTGGTGAATCATCGGACACATTCTTGATTGGTACCGGCAGCGGTGCTTCGGCCCCAACCGTTTCGCTGCCTGAAACAATGGCCGACGCACGGTTCGAATCCATTGCCGTGACGAACAACACCTACGCCGCCTTGTCGATGCAGCAAGGCGATGCATTCGCAAAGCAATTCGGTGGAGAATCCGGCGACGACCCGGATTACTTCTTGTTGACCATTGTCGGTTTGGACTCATCCGGCGAGACCCTTGGCACCATCGACTTCTACCTCGCGGACTATCGCTTCGAAGACAATTCGCTGGACTACATCGTCGATGAATGGACCACGATCGACCTGACTTCGCTGGACGGAGCATCTCAGCTGCGATTCGACCTGTCATCATCGGACGTCGGTGACTTTGGAATGAACACGCCCGCCTACTTTGCGGCGGACAACATCATTTTGGATCAGGTGACCGTCGAGCCGACATCGGTCGTGATCCACCGCAATGAAGCCGATCTGACTTCGCCTCTTCCGATCTCATTCGAGTCGGACGATCCCCGATTCTCGATGAACACTCCCATCGAAATTCCCGCAGGAGCAGATTCCATCCGTGTTCCAGTGTCGATCTTGAATGATCGAACGGTCAACTCGGATGGCAATGCAATCTGGACTTTCTCCGCGGACGGCTACAGCCCCAGCGACGTAGCAGTATCCATCCAAGATGACGAAACTCCTGGAATCGAAGTCGTTCGACTGCAAGACTCTCCGGAAGTCACCGAGGGCGAAACGGCTGATCTCTATGAAGTCCGCTTGACCGAGCGTCCCGAGTCGGACGTGACGATTTCGATCGAGGCGATGATTGATTCCGTCAACGCTTCCGAACAGCTCTCTCTCAACGCGACAACCTTGACATTCACGCCAGACAACTGGAGCGAACCGCAAACGATCTCTGTGTCAGCCAACATGGATTTCGCGTCTGAGTCCAACCAAACAGTTCGCCTTTCACTCGAAGTCGCAGGCGAACTCAGTGATCCCGGTTACCAAACGGCCGCTGCCGAACAAGAGTCGTTCACACTCATCGACTATCAGCCGTCTGACCTAACCCTCGCGGTGGAAGAGAACGAACTCGTCTTGCGAGACAACCGTGACAACACCGTTTGGAAGTCGCGTGAACTAGACGAAGCGTTTGAGGTCACCTTCGATGGCCAACAGCAAACGCTCGCGATAGGTTCAATCGTAGATGCAACGAATTTGGTGACCATCGACATGGGTGGCGGCGACGATCAAGTCGTGCTCGACACGACCTGGTTCACATCAATCGATGGCGGGGAAGGATTTGACAGATTGATCCTTCAGCCATCGGACAGTATCGCGGAAGAAAGCGGATCGCAACGCATCGACTTGGCCACTTGGTTGCAAAATCGCGTGGTTGGTTTTGAGGAGTTTGTTTTGGGTGCGTCCTCCGCCGACCAGCCGCTGACCTATCAGTTGGATTCCGCTCGACTGAACGCATTGCTTGGATCCAACGCTCCGACAATCAGCAGCATCGGAAGTCAGAACCTGCAACTCACCGGCAGTTGGCAACTCGGCGTTCCCATTGTCGCGGACGGATTGGTTCGGCAACGCTTGGTGGCGGACTCGATTGAAGTTCACGTGGTCACCAGCACTCCTTGGCAAAACGCGATCCGCAGCGAGGATGTCAACGCGAATGGCGAGGTAACCGCTCTCGATGCGTTGACGGTCATCAACCGACTTAATTCTGGCGAGCCCGATGAGCTATCGACTCCGAGTGATCCCAATGAGTTGATCGGCCGATTCTATGATGTCTCCGGTGATGGACGCGTGTCAGCGTTGGATGCATTGAAGGTGATCAACTACCTCAATGGCGACACAGCGTCAGGAGAACAAATCAGCGATCCACGGATCACTTCGCTATCACCAACCGACACACAGTTCACAGCCCCAGTAAACGCTGGTTCGACCGAGACGAGCGACTCTAGCCGACGACAGGAAGCTTTCGCATCCATCGGCGATCTCACCGAGCCGACTGAACTTGCCCCACACCACTCGATCGCCGGATCCTCGCAAGCCGAACTTTCCGCGAATCGGATCGATCAATTGTGGAGTGAAACCGGTCGCGAGTTGGATGGTGAATCGTCATCATTCGAGGTCGATGACTTGCTCGACAATCTCACGTTGTTAGGTGATCGAGCATGACCCGGCCGATTGATACGCCGCAATCACCCTGCATCGGGGTTTGCCAAGTGAATCAACAACAATTGTGCGTCGGATGTTTCCGAACTTTGGGCGAGATCGGCCGATGGTCGATTGCATCTCCCGCAGAAAAACGTTCCATTCTTGGGTTGGTACGCCAGCGGCGGGCCGCCCAAGCTCCCCCAGTTCAAACAGTGCCTAGCGAACCCGAATCGTGAAGCCGCGTCACCCGACGGGCTCGGCCTGTTCGCCCCACCCATTTCCGTACCTTTGAATTTCCTGATTGAGTGTTCCTGTGAATCCAAATAGCAACCTGCAACGTCTTGCAATCGTCTTGGCCATGATCGGCGTCGCCGTCGCATCTCGCCTGCTTCCGCACCCACCCAACTTCACCCCTTTGGCAGCAATGTGCTTGTTCGCCGGTGCAGTGACAGTCTCGCCACGAATCATGGCCGCGGCTGTGATCATCGCGATGCTGGTCAGCGATGCGGTGCTCGGATTCCACTCGCTGATGCCCGTTGTCTACGGTTGCCTCTTGGCGAACGTTTTCATCGGTCGCAAGTTGTTGGGTGCCAATGCCAACGCGTTCAAGATCGTCGCTGGTTCGCTGATTGGTAGCGTTCTGTTTTTCCTGGTCACCAACTTGGGCGTTTGGTTCGTCGCCTACCCGTCAACTTTGACCGGACTGACGGCATGCTTCACCGCTGCCATCCCATTCTTCCAGTACACCCTGGCCGGCGATTTGCTTTACACCGGATTGTTCTTCGGCGTCTACGCTTTGGCAGCAAACAGCGTTGGAGCAGTGCGAGGAAAACTTCAACTAGCTACTGTTCCTGCACGAGTTGGCGAATAGTCTCGTCCAGTCTGGAAACTCCGCCGAACTGGAAACCAAGCGATTCCAGTTTGGCTGATGACATGTCACGACCAGGTGACTTGGCATCGCCGGTTAGCTTCGCTTCGACATTGGTGATCGCCATGACTCGCTTCGCGACATCGTGCTCCGAGAAAAAACGATCGCAGCAGTTGTAGGTCTCTCCCGCGATCGCGTCTCTCGTCATGAGCAAAGTCGAAATCGCGGCGGCAACATCCGCAACATGCACAACTTTTCCGCCGCCGTCGGCTCGGACGGATTCGCCATGAGCCACCGACTGAATCAGCTCGTACCATTTGGAGCTCTGAACTGGGGTCTCGACTCCGTAGATCGAGACGGGTCGTAACGTCGCCGCGTTGATTCGACCGGAACTGCCGTAGGCGTGGATCATGGTTTCCATCGACGCTTTGCAGGCCCCGTACAGCGAGCCAGGACGTAGCGGATGCTGTTCATCCAACGGAATACGGTCGACGACGTTCTGATGAACCGCTCCCGACGAGACAAAAACAAAACGATCCACGGAGTGGGTGCACGCCATTTCCAGCAGCGCGATCGAACCCATCAAATTGGTCCGGATGTATTCGAGAGGATGCTCGGGGACATCCATGAAGCTGTCGCCTTCGCGAGCTAACGCAGTGTGAACCACGGCATCACAGCCCGTTACCAACCGCTCAATTGAGTCCTGATCATCCAGGTCGCCACGGACCCAAACCACGCCCTCCAGTTCAGGGGGATCGTTGCGCCGAGTCCATCCTCGAATGAAATGGCCGTTCTGCAACAGATTGGAAACAACGTGTTGACCGACAAAACCGGTCGCGCCGGTGACTGCGACGAGCATGCAAAAACCTCGAAATGCAAAAATGAACCCACTTAGAAGCCGTTAGCGTGAACACAGGGCACGCAAAACGCTTTTTGACTAGTTGACTTTCGAAAGGATCGTTAGAACGTGGGCTTCCGCCTGATACGTTTATCCATTGAAAGCTGTCCTTTGTCTTCCACCGCATCCCCTTCTCAAGACACCGGCATCGATACCTCGAACAACACCGCTGTTCGTGATGAGATCCGAAACGTCGTCATTATTGCTCACGTCGACCACGGGAAAACCACGCTGGTTGATTGTTTGCTTCGGCAAAGTGGCCAGTACCGCGACGCCGAGCTCAAAGGCGAACGGATCTTGGATTCGAACGACATCGAAAAAGAACGCGGAATCACCATTCTGTCGAAGAACATCGCGGTCCACTACCGCGGCGTGAAAATCAATTTGATCGACACCCCGGGTCACGCCGATTTCGGTGGCGAAGTCGAACGTGTTGTCCGGATGGCCGATGGTGCATTGGTGCTGGTCGATGCCGCGGAAGGCCCGATGCCGCAGACTCGATTTGTGCTGGAGAAAGCACTGCAAGCCGGTGTAAAGCCGATCGTTGTGGTGAACAAGGTCGACCGTCCTGATGGTCGTCCACCCGAAGCTCTCGACGAGGCACTCGAGCTACTTGCCGATCTGGGCGGAGAAGAACAACTCGACAGTGCCGCATACGTTTTTGCCAGTGCCAAAGAAGGCTACGCGACTGACGATCCAGCCAAACCCACCGAAGACATGCGTCCTCTGTTGGACTTGTTGGTTGACCATTTGCCCGGGCCGACCGTCGACACCAAATCCGACTTTCAGATGATGGTCACGACCTTGGATTGGAGCGAGTACGTTGGCCGGATCGCCGTCGGCCGCGTCAACGCGGGAACGATCCAGACTGGCCAAGCGGTGGACGTCCACACGATTGATTCCTCAGGAAATCCAATCGTTCGAAAGATCAAAGCATCGGGTCTTTACGTCTTCGATAAGCTAGGCCGAGTCCCCGCCGAATCCGCTGGAGCAGGCGACCTCATTGCACTCGAAGGTCTTGATGACGTCGAAATTGGTGACACGATCACCGCGCCGGAAACCGGCAAAGCTCTACCAAGACTGAAAGTCGATGAACCGACATTGGAAATGGTCTTCAGCGTCAACTCATCGCCTCTTGCAGGCCGTGAAGGCAAGTACGTGACGACGCGTCAGATCAAAGCTCGCTTGGAAAAGGAACTCGAACGAAACGTCGCACTTCGTGTTTCGATGATCGAAGGCACCGAAGCGTATGCGGTCGCCGGACGTGGTGTGCTTCACCTCGCTGTTTTGATTGAAACGATGCGTCGCGAAGGTTACGAACTGAGTGTCGGAAAACCTCGCGTGGTCTTCAAAGAAATTGATGGCAAAAAACACGAGCCTTTCGAAACTCTACGCGTGGAAGTCCCAACCGAAGTGATGGGGCCGGTCATGGAACTAGTCGGTCTGCGACGCGGACAACTGGAAGAAATGAAACAGCGTGGCGACTACAGCCTGCTTCGTTTCATCGTTCCCTCGCGTGGCCTGATCGGATTGCGAACCCGCTTGCTCAACGCCACTCGCGGAACCGCCATCATTCACCACCGATTTGAAAGCTATCGCGTCGTAGAAGGTGATGTGCCTCGACGTGCCAATGGCGTGTTGATCTCGATGGTCGGCGGCAAGACGATGCCATTCGCTTTGTTCGCCTTGCAAGATCGAGCCGAGCTGTTCGTTCCACCGAGCACAGAAGTTTACGAAGGCATGATCGTCGGCGAAAATGCTCGCGAAAATGACATGACTGTGAACCCCTGCCGTGAGAAGAAGCTTACGAACATGCGTGCCAGCGGCAGTGACGAAAACGTCATCCTGAAGCCACCACGCGATATGTCTCTCGAAGCCGCCCTCGAATACATCGAGGACGACGAATTGGTCGAGGTGACTCCCGAATCAATTCGCCTGCGTAAGATTCTTCTGAAGGAATCCGATCGTCGTCGCCAAGGACGCAACGGTTGATCCCGATCGATGCAGTTGCTTCTGATTCGCCACGCGGAAAGCGAGAACAACGCAAAACCGGTTCACAACCGGGTCTGCGATCCGAGCATCACGGCGCGGGGTCGACTGCAAGCTGACTGCCTGGGCAAGTGGATTTCTGGTCTGGCGATTGATCAATTGATCACCAGCCCGTTCCTTCGCACGCTCGAAACCACTCGATCGATTCTTCAACACGCACACACCGCACCTCGACGTTACCCGATCTCGGTGTGGCATGACGTTTTTGAGAATGGTGGCTGTTACCACGGCCACCATGAAAAGAACTTCACTGGTGCTGATGGGCTGGGCAAAACCGCGATCCACACTTTCTTTCGAGACATCGCCGCTCAGTTCCCCGATCACGAACCGCCTCCGGTGAAACTGGATTCTGAAATCGAGGAGTCCGGGTGGTGGAGCGGCAGAGATCGCGAGTCACCCGAAGAAATGAGCGAGCGTTCTCGAGGTGTGGTCGAACGGTTTGAAAGAACGTTCACCCAACAGCCCGGTGATGAGATGCTCGGCACCCGCGATGGTCCTGTTGTCGTCCTGGTCGCTCACGCTGATTTCCTGCGAGAAATGCTTTTTCATATGTTGTTCGGGCGAGTGGCGATGGACTCGATCGGCCCGATCCCAAATACGTCAGTCACGTCCCTACAATGGTCAACGATGGGCTGGAAGTTGACGTCCCTCAACAGTGTCACGCATCTGCCTCCGAGACTCGTCACGGGTCATCAAGCGATGCTTTCTTAAACCTTTGCTTTTCCGAGTTTGAAGCAGACCCGAAGAGGTCCCAGCAACGTAGCAGTCCAGTGCACTGGCAGCGGTACGTCGTTGCTTCTCTCTTCGAATCACTCTGTCGTCAACATGCTTCTGATCGATTCGCTCACCAAACGATTCTCGATCGAAAGCGGAACGGTTCACGCCGTCGACGGGCTGTCGATGCGAGTGTCACCCGGTGAAGTCTTTGGACTGCTCGGCCCCAACGGAGCCGGGAAAACGACCACCCTAAGAATGGTGCTTGGGCTCCTGGAACCGGACGAAGGCTATTCGGAAGTGGCCGGTATCCGGACGTCAGAGGATCCTTTCGCCGCCAAAGCGAAACTGGGATTTGTCTCGGCCAGTGACGGTGTCTACCCGTGGCTCTCCGTTCGCGAGATGCTTTTGTACTTCGCAGATCTATACGGAGTTGATCCGGGAAAGGCAGCGGAGCGATTGCAGGAACTCGCCAGCGTGATGCAGATCGAGTCCCTACTCGATCGTCGCGCCGGTTCTCTCAGCACGGGCCAACGTCAACGCGTGACCTTGGTTCGTGGGTTGATCCACGATCCTCCCGTGATGTTGCTCGACGAACCTACTCGCGGACTGGATGTCGTCGGCGTTCAGACGATCTTCGAGTACATCGAACATTTGCGATCTGCGGGAAAAGCCGTGGTGGTTTGCACTCATCGCTTGGACGAAGCCGAACGACTGTGCGACCAATTCGGTCTGCTCCATCGCGGTCGCATCCGATATCGCGGGACGCTGAACGATCTTCGCGGAGAAACCGGACGAGAGCACCTCGTTGAGATGTTCGTTGACTTGATGCAATCCACTGACCCGACGTTGACCGAGGACCACGCGTGAAACTTTCATGGTCCCGGCTAGGCCGACTCACTCAAAAAGAACTTCGGGAAACGCTGCGAGACAGACGGACAATGCTGACTTTGGTCATGATGCCATTGTTGGTGTATCCGTTGCTTAGCATGGCGTTGAACCGCTTCCTGCTTTCATCGGGAATGCCAGCCGAACAAGCGTTCATGGTCGGTGTCTCATCGCCCGCGGAACGTGATTTCTTGCAGACGTTGATCGACGACCCTCGCAGTGCTCCTCCGGAGCCAATCCTCAAAGTCAACGGTGGTCAACTAGCTCGTTTCGAAGTGGTCGTCCCCGAAGAAATTTCGCCCGAAGAGGCATTGTCACGCAACTTGCTCGATATCGCGGTTCAGTTCCAGCAAGGTCCGAGTTCAATTCAATCGGTTGAGATCGTCTCGTACAACAATGACCAAGGAAGCAGCACGGCTCAACGCATTTTGACCGAACGCCTGCAGTGGTTGCAGCTTTCAGAGACCATGCGAATCGCTCAGCAAATTGATCCCAACTACAAACCAATCGATCTGCGAATTCGATCGATTGGTGAGAAAGCTTCGGGATCCATTCTCGGAACCGTGATCCCGCTCGTTTTGGTTCTGATGACCATCACTGGAGCAGTTTATCCAGCGATCGACCTGACCGCTGGCGAACGAGAACGCGGCACGATGGAGGCGTTGATGGCATCGCCCGTGCCACGTTGGTGGGTACTGCTCGCGAAGTACTTGGCCGTCGTCTTTGTTGCGTTCCTCACTGCGATGGCGAACTTGCTAGCCATGTTCGTAACGATAAAGGTCACGGGATTGGCCAGCATGCTGGCTGGAGACTCCTCGATCGGACTGCTACAGATCACGCAGATCCTTGGCCTGCTGCTGCTGTTCAGCTGCTTCTTCTCGGCGTTGCTGCTTTCACTAACCAGCTTTGCAAAGTCCTTCAAAGAGGCTCAGGCATATTTGATCCCAGTGATGCTGCTGTCTCTCGGCCCAGCGATGCTTTCGCTGATGCCCGGTGTGAACTTGGAAGGGCCACTGGCTGTCGCGCCGTTGTTGAATATTGTCTTGCTAGCTCGGGATATCCTGTCGGGTACGGCGACAGCGGCAGGTGCAGTCGTCGCAGTTACTAGCACACTGTTCTACGCAGCAGCTACCTTGGGAATTGCGGCGAAACTATTCGGTAGTGACGCGGTAGAGAGAACGAGCCAGAAGTCATTTGGATCACTTTTCCAGCGTCCCAATGCAATCACAAATCATCCCAGCATGAGCCAAGCTGGCCTGGTCATCGCCTTGCTTTTGCCTGCGTCATTCCTGATTTCGAATGGTCTGATGCAGTGGTTGCGAATGGTATCCGGTACGATCTCGGTCAGTTCCCAGTTGCTGCTCAACGCATTGAGCTTGATCTTAGTTTTCGGTTTGACCCCACTCTTCGCAACCATCATCGGTAAGCATCGATTCCTGACCACGTATCGCTTTTCCACACCACCGCTTGCGTCTCTCTTGGGTGCGGTGGTGCTTGCGGGCGGAGCCTGGGCATTCGCTCATGAAGCTTTGGCACTGGCCGACCAATTTGGAATCGCTTTGCTATCGGACGATCAAATCGAACGCACAAGGTCCTTGCTGGACAAGTGGAAGACGGTCCCGCCATGGATCCTCTTACTGACAATGGCAGCTACACCGGCGATCATCGAAGAACTCTGTTTTCGCGGTTACTTGTTTTCCGCTTTTTCGAATGTCCTCCGCCCTTGGCAAACAGTCTGCATCACTGCGGTCTTATTTGGGCTTTTCCATGTGTTCGTCGGAAGCACGTTGCTGGTCGAGCGTTTCCTTCCCACCACGCTACTCGGGTTGCTGCTGGGGTGGGTCGCCTTCAGAACAGGAAGCGTGTGGCCGGGCGTCGTACTGCATTTCTTCCACAACGGAATGCTGGAACTGGCCGCTCGCTACCATGAACAGCTGGACTTCCTCGGGCTCAGCGATGCAGAGGGCTCCAAACACCTGCCGCCAACCTGGCTCGCCGCTGCCGCGATCTTAGTCATCGTTGGCATTTCTATCATCGCCTGGTCGACACGAGGCAACGCCATCGAAGAGCCGGCCTGATCGACTATCGGCTCGCAGCCGCTTCGACTTCTTCGCTTCCGACAACCTGATCGCCGCTTTCCAGTGACTTTGTAGCGTTCGCCGCTTTCTGGCGTGCAGCTGCGTTCTTCTTTCCAAGGTTACCAACCAAGTAACTCACTTGTTCCTGCAGCTCTTCAGCGTGCTCCAGGAAATAGCTCAGCTGAGCCAATGACTCGTGAGACGAATTAGCAATGACTTCGACTTTGCCTATCGGTACTGCCTCGACTTCGCCAGGCCGTGTTGCGAACAACGGAATTCGGACGACACTTTGGACCGACTTCTCAGGCAGACGGACACTTTGCCAAGTCGCGTGATAGCCTTCGTGCAGCCAAGCCATATTCGCGTCGATTTGGACTTTTGCAAGATCATGTCGCTTCGCGAATTCGACCAAGGGTTCCCAAACAGGCTCCCAGCAACCTTCGCCTTGAATTTGAACGCTTCTCAAATGCTTCGATGACTCGCAGTCCTTTGGGCGAACCGCGAATGAGTGAGCGAAGTGATACAACCTCCCAAGAAGAAGGCGGCATTCGGAATGCCCAAAAGTTCGCGTCAGAACCAGGAACCCCAAAACGGCGACAGCTCCCACAAGGATCAACCAGTCTTGGTTGAAGCGAACCGATAGAACCGCAACGGTTGAGCTGAATGTGCAAAGCCCCGCGACGACCAACAGCATCCCATTTGGTCCGAACTTTTCGTTCAGCAAATGGTGCAAGTGACCTCGGTCCGTCGCATACATACTGCGGCCAGTCATCCATCGACGAATGATTGCAGCGGACGAGTCAAACAGAGGTAGAACCAAAATCGCCACAGGAGCGGCCACAACAACTGCGGATTCTTTCAAAGAACACCACATCGCTAAAACGCCGACCATCAAACCAATCATCATGCTTCCCGCGTCCCCCAAAAAGATGGTGGCGGGTGGACGGTTGAAAACCAAGAAGCCAAGCAATGCACCACACAGAGCAGTGGCAGCGATAACCGTAGAAGCCGAATGTCCACTGGATGCACTGAGCAATGCCAACCCACCGCAAACGAATGCCCCGACGGTGGTCGCCATCCCATCGGCTCCATCCAGCAAGTTCAGAGCGTTGATTGCGAGAAGCAACCAAAGAACACTCACGGGAATCGCGAAAATCCCGAGAGGAATTTCGAATCCGAGCAGCGAAACCGACCGCATAACGGTACCACTTCCAACAACAACCATCGCAATGACACATTGAGCAAGTAGCTTCTGTCTTCCTCGGAGTGCCCACTTATCGTCAATCAGGCCGACGATCAATATCGCCGACGAAGCACCCAGCAAGATATACCAGCGTGACGACAACTCTGTCATCTTGCTGAATTCCGCCCACCCACTTTCGTAGGCGACGCCAACGAGGAACGCGATTCCAGTTGCGATGAAAACGGCCAGCCCGCCTGCCAGAGCGATGGGCCTGTCGTGCAGCTTGCGTTCAGCGTCCGGATTGTCCACCAACCCAACTCGAATTGCGAATGCACGCACCACCGGCACCAATACCAGCATCGCAATGAAAGCAGCGGTGAGAGTGACGAGGATGAATGGTGTCATTGCGAATTGATTCGATCAGAGAAGGGCAGTTTGACACGGTAGAGGCAGCAGGCGTCACCGCGGTGACAGCATCAGCCGGTGGAGGACCGGTAAACCCAGTGCGAAAAGAATAGCTCACTATTCTAGTACAACGATCCCGTGTTGCATCATCTTACGCGCCAGCCGAAAAGCCATCCCTTCGGCTTGCAGGAAGTTAACTGAACTTGGCAGGATTTGTATCGAGCAATCGTTCCAAGCCGCAAATCTCGCCAAATTGGGCGTCTTGAGAAGGGTCAACGCCCCCACCAAATACTGGAATTCCCACGATTCCGAGGTCGGGACACCTGTGGTTCCGCTGCCCCCCGGAACAGTCTCACTAACCAGGCGGACTGCTAGCACCCCCATTTCATGCACATTTGGCTAAACCGGAATCGCAGAAGGGGCGATAAAGAGTGCGGGGACATCGCCCGCTAGCAGAATCGCTGCAAACGGTGCGACCCCGATTCCGAACGCCGTTGCAGCCAGTTTCATAGGCAAGATGGCGACTGGAAATGTTGCACGCACGAGTCGTGTGATCCAGATAGATCCGCCGCTAGGGGAGCCGGCATTATGACCCAGCTTAATCGACATGACGCGTCCGTCCGCCCGAAGCTATCGAGGCGAAACATCATTCGTCTTCGAGCTCAACGAGCCTTCTTGGCGAGTCTTGCGGCGGGCATTTTGACAACGGGGATGACCGGCTGCACCATCATGGGTGGCCTGCAATCCAAGCTGACTCGAAGTGAGTGCATCGACGACTTCATGGTCTCGCATCGCAACAAAGTGATGGCAGAGAAGGCTTGGTTGCGAAACTCTCACTGCCACAAAAAACACCGTCACATGAAGGACCTGCGAAAGGGCTTCATCGATGGATACATGGAAGTGGCGACCGGCGGATCGGGATGCACTCCAGCAGTCGTCTCTCCTGACTACTGGGGTTGGAAGCATCAATCCGGCGACGGGCAAAGTGCTGTCAACGCTTGGTTTGAAGGATTCCCCCTCGGCGTGAAAGCTGCCGAACAGGACGGAATCGGATACTACAACCAAATCCGCATCCAAACACCGATGCAACCAACTCAGCCGGCCATGACTGGATCAATGGCGCCGACACCAGTCGCTCCCGTACCGCCCACCCCGACGGCCAACGTCTTGCCGCCAGGCATTCAGTTGGGTGAAGGTGAAACTCTGGTGCCAGGCCGAGTCACGTTCGAAGAAGCAAATGAACTGACCGGTACAAACGTGGACATGAATCGCGTGAAACAGCAAGCACCACCTGCACCGCCAGCAATCAAATCGGTAGCACCGAAATCGAATGTCACCGACGATCCATTCTCACAGGTTGCACCTTCGCAAAGTAACGAAGGGTTCGTTGCGGACGGTGCGGGAGCCATGTTGAGTGACATTCCACCAACAAGTGGTGATCAGTTTGGTGGCTCAGCCAACATCAAACAACTGTTCCCTGATGTTGACAGCGTCTCGTCTCCTCAAGACACCAGCGCATCAGACCTTGTCCCGCGGACACAGCAAACTCCGGTCAGCACCAACGTGGCTGAACCAACCCAAGACGAAATTGATTCGGTAATCGAAGAGATTTTCGGACGGCCAGATCGTCAGGCCCAATCAAATGAAGCAGTCGAATCGCCTGCAAACAATCAATCGATGCAATTTTTGTTCGATTGATTTCTGACCGTTCCTCAACCACAGACCAGTCCGGGCGGCTTTGCACCCGATTGCACTTTCAGAGAGTTCAAGGATGAACATCAACCTCTTTCAAACTCGAGTGTGGAAACACATTCGCACCACGGTTGGACTTGGCGTGGCCGCCTCGCTGGTCGCTTCATTGACCGGCTGCTCGTCACTGACCCAGCCAATCGATGGTGTTCCTGCTCACCGATTGCCGCCTGAATTCTTTCCGGCCCCCAAGAACAACTTGGTTCCGGTTGATATCGCGTTGCTGTCTCTCGAGCCACCACGTGACTACCAGCTCGGCCCCGATGACATCCTCGGTGTCTACATTGAAGGCGTTCTGCCATTCAATCCGCCCAACACTCCACCTGAGCCACCTCCGGTCAATTTCCCGGAACAGGACAGCACCCTGCCGCCGTCGATCGGTTACCCGATTGCGGTTCAGGATGATGGAACTCTGTCGTTGCCACTGATCGAGCCCCTTGAGGTCGAAGGGCTGACGCTCGATCAGGTCCGCGAAAAGATTCGTGAAGCCTACATCGACAATGACATTCTGCGAGAAGAGAAAGCTCGTCCGATTGTCACGCTCATCAAAGAACGAACCTACGACGTGATCGTGGTTCGGGAAGACGGCTTGGGCGAAGGCAATCAACGATCACTTCAAGCTCAGTCCAGCGAGTTCATTCGAGGCCGCGACAGATCTGCCAGTGGCGGCTTGGTCAAACTTCCTGCGTACAAGAACGACATTTTGCACGCTTTGGTTGAGACCGGCGGATTGCCTGGCCTGAACGCGAAGAACGAAGTTCGCGTTCTGCGAGCCAGCGAAGCTGACAAACGCAAACGAGCTCAGTTTGTTCGAGACTTCTACGCCTCGCAACGCAACGCCATGCTCGACCCATGTGTTTGTCCGCCTGAACTTCCGCCAGACCCATCAATCCTTCGCATCCCATTGCGGTTGCCACCTGGAGTCATTCCGAACATCACACCTGAAGATGTGGAACTGCAAGACGGCGACATCGTCTACATCGAGAATCGCGAAACGGAAGTGTTCTACACCGGCGGCTTGCTGCCTGGCGGAGAGTTCCCACTGCCTCGTGACTACGACCTCGATGTTCTCGGAGCGATGGCGATCGCCGGGGGTGGCATCGGTCAATCAGGCAGGGGTGGGATGGGAGGCCTAGGCGGAGCGAGTTCCGTTGGTGGCGTCCCACCGGGAATGCTTTACGTGCTTCGTCAAACACCTTGCAACGGACAGGTTGCCATCGAAGTCGACCTTGCTCGATCCATCAACGATCCACGGAGCCGACCTCTGGTACAGCCCGGAGACACTCTGATCTTGCAATACAAGTGCGAAGAAGAATTGCTGAACTTTAGCCTCGGTACCTTCTTCACCTACGGCATCCAGGAACTGCTGCGAGGCAACTAGATCGCTAGCTCTAAGTCGCTGCATTCGAACGTCGCATCCTTTGGGTGCGGCGTTTTTTCGTATCCAGCCAAGAAAAAGCATCAAACGCCTACGTGAATAAGCTCGATCCGAGCCGGTTCTTCCAAGCCTCCGGAATGGGAGCCTCAAATGCCATGCGATCTTTCGTCGTTGGATGAATGATTGAGAGCCGCCAACTATGGAGCGCGATGCCGTTCGGCCAAACTCGCTCACTCCCGTACTTTTGGTCTCCCAGAATAGGAAAGCCAGCCTCCGACCATTGCAGGCGAATCTGGTGCTTCCGACCCGTGAGCGGCGTCACCCTCAGTAGCGTTGAGTCGTTGTGATATCCCATCAAATGAAACTCCAAACGAGCTTCTTTTGCATCTGCTCTTGCATGATGAGCCACTCGCATCCGGTGGGCAGTCTCATCTTTGTAGACGTCGTCAACCAACTCACCTTGCTGCTGCTCGACTCGACCTGATACTGCGGCAAGATATGTTTTCCGGGCTCCATCACCCGAATGATTGGCGAACTGAGGCGTCAGCCTGCTCGCTGCCTTGCTCGTCCGAGCCAACACGATGACTCCTGATGTCATCGAATCCAATCGACTGACGATGCCCAAGTAAACCTTCCCCGGTTTGTTGCACGTCCGCCGGATGTAATCACAACCGAGCGAATGCAAAGTCGGCTGCCCAGCAGCTCCCATCGTCGCTAACTTGGTCGGTTTGTTTACCACGAGCAAATGGTTGTCTTCGTAGATGACGTCGACTTCGCTCATGTTTCTCGAATCCCAAAATAGAAAGTTTCGTCACCGATGGGTGAGTCAGCCAACGCGAATTTGAAGTTGGGTAAGCGTTCGCTGGACCAAGCCCAGAAGATCCTGCAGGACGTATTTGGGCATCGCTCATTTCGCCCCAGCCAATCTGCCGTCATTCAGCACGTTCTCGCCGGTGAGCACGCCATGGTGATCATGCCAACAGGGCGTGGCAAGTCGATGTGCTTCCAAATTCCCGCGTTGCTGGGGACCGGCACCGATCTGACGTTGGTACTTTCTCCGCTGATTGCTTTGATGCAGGACCAGGTCGATGGGCTGGTAGCAAAAGGCGTCGACGCGACGCTCATCAATTCCTCTTTGGATCGAAGTGAACGCGAAAAGAGGCAGAAGAACTTACGCGACAACCAATATCGTTTGCTATACGTGACGCCTGAACGATTTCGCAAACCTGAATTCCTAGACGCAATTTCGGGCCGAAACATTCAGCTGCTCGCAATCGATGAGGCACACTGCGTCAGCCAGTGGGGCCACGACTTCCGACCAGATTACAGCAGAATCGCCGACATCCGGAAACAACTGGGCTCTCCCACCACGATTGCCCTGACCGCGACGGCAACCGCGGAATGCCGGGCGGACATCGTGGATCAAATTGGCCTGGCCGAAGGCGAGATGAGACTGTTCCATGAAGGGATTGATCGTCCCAATTTGCGGATCGACGTCGAGTCCGTGATGGGCGAGAACGAAAAATTCGAAACGATTCTCGAAGCACTTTCGGCCCCACCATTTTCTCCAACCGACGATACGCCCGTTGGCGGCGCAATCATCTACTTCTCGCTGATCAAAACACTGGCCCGTTTCAGCGACCTGTTGTTGGCACGGTCTATCGATCACGTCTGCTACCACGGTGATCAATCACGAAGGGACCGCCGTCGGATACAAAACGAATTCATGTCCGGCGAACGAGACCTCGTTTTGGCCACTCCCGCATTTGGAATGGGAGTCGATAAAGAAGATATTCGGCTGGTCATCCACGCTGAAACCCCTGGATCGATCGAATCCTATTATCAGGAGATTGGTCGAGCGGGCCGTGACGACAAACCAAGCCGCTGCCTTTGGCTCTACGATCAAGACGACTTGATGACGCAGATGCAATTCATCGAGTGGGCCAACCCCGATGCGGATTTCTACGACCGTCTCATGTTCGCTCTGGAACATCATGCGGATCGATGCACCGCCTACGGCTTGGACTGGCTTCGCAAGGAATTGCAACGGGTCAGTCCACATGACCACCGGGTCGACACAGCCATTGCGATGCTCGATCGACATGGTGTTGTCGCAGGCCCAAGAGAACCGGAATGCTTTCAGCTGATTGGCGTTTTGCCAGAGAAGTTCCGTGACAACGATTGGCTGGCGGAGAAACGACAGCGAGATCAAAAACGTCTGTATGCGATGGTGCAGTTTGCAGCGACACCAGCAGAGGAACGCCAAGCGTTCCTCAATCGGTACTTTCTAGAAAGCACGATTATCGGTTGAGACAGCTAGGCCACCTGATGCTTCAAACAAATCCAACCCCTGCACGGTTTCTGCGACATCGTGCACGCGAATGACGTGAGCCCCCGCCGCTGCTACCGCCATTGAAACAGCCAACGTGCCAGCCATCGGGTTGTACTCGTCATTTAAACCACGTTCATTTCGATCCAAGACTTTGCGAATAAAACCTTTTCGGGAATGACCGATCAAAATGGGTGAGCCGATGGAAGCAAAACGATGGGTCGCTCGCAGCAAGGTCAAATTGTGGTCGTGTGTTTTCCCGAAACCGATGCCGGGATCGAGGCAGATTCGCTCGGGCTCGATTCCCTGGTCCAAACAAGCCTGCCGTCGAGCCAGCAAGTACCGCTCGATTTCATCAACAACGTCGCGGTAGCTGGGATCGTCCTGCATCGTCTGCGGAGTGCCCTTCATGTGCATCACACAGACGCCAACACGTGTCTTGACGACGACCGCTGGCATTTCCGGATCGCCTTCCAGACCACTCACATCGTTGACGATTTCCGCGCCCGCCTGAATGGCCGCATTGGCGACGGACGCTTTGCTGGTGTCGATGCTGATTGGAATGGCCAAGTGATTCGCCAACCGCTCGATCACCGGAACCACTCGTTCCGTCTCAATTTCCGCATCCACCGGATCGCTATACGGCCGCGTGCTTTCGCCGCCGATGTCGATCAAGTCGGCTCCATCAGCCTGCATCTTCGACGCGGTCTCGACCGCTAGGTCCAATGTTTCCGAGGTGGTCAGCTGCTGACCGGGAGAAACAAATCGACCGCCATCCGAGAAGCTATCTGGGGTGACATTCAGAATCCCCATCACCAGCGGACGCCGGCCGATTTCTAAATCGCGCCGAGAAGTCCGCCAAACAGCACGCTGCATCATGTGTAGCGAACGTTCTGGTGTTCAGGTTCGAAGAACGCAGGGAGCATCGAATCCACTCGCAACAACCCTTCGCGAGTCAACTTCACCTCATCTGGATGGATCTCCGCCAACCCTTCTTCAACGTAGCCTTCCCAAACCGATTTCCAATTTTCGACGATATCAACGCCGAACTTTGACTGGAAATATTCGCGTTCGAGGAACCCACGTTTGAGCAACAAGATCATCTCGCGGATCAACGCTTGATGCTCGGTCGGTACAAACCCACGTCCCAAAGGCAGCTCTCCACCTTCAATCGCACCGAGGTACTGCTCCATGTGCGGCAAGTTCTGGTAGTGAGCTCCTGCGGCGTGGCCGAAACTCGCGATTCCTGTTGCCAATAAATCCGCTCCTCGCCAGAGGTTATCGCGGTAAGAGAAGTTCACCTTCCCCGTATCTTTGACCAACGTGTAGGCACTGCTGACTTTGTAGCCCGCCGATGTCATTTCGTCGAAGGCATAGCTGACCCAGTCACGCTTGGTCTGCCAATCCGCAACAGGACTTTGAATTTTGTTGCCCAAGATGTCGGCGCTATAAACCGTGTTGAAGGGCAATTCCATTTGGTAGATCGTCACACTCTCCGGTGACATGTCGATTGTTCGCCGGATGTTGTCTTTCCAGTTTTCCCAGGTTTCTCCGACCATTCCCGAGATCAGGTCGATGTTCACGTTGGGGAACTGAGCTGCTTCGATCCATTCCCAGGCCGAGAAAACTTGTTTGGAAAGGTGTGCTCGACCGTTCTCTTCAAGCAACTTATCAGAGAAGTTTTCGATTCCCAAACTCAATCGGGTCACGCCCAACTGCTCTCGCAACGTTTTGACCTTGGTCTCACTCAGCGTGCCCGGTTCACACTCAAACGTGACTTCTTCGGCACCATCCCAAGTGATGTGCTCACGCAATCGATCGGCCAGTTTCGTCAATTGTTTCGGGGACAGAAAACTGGGTGTCCCTCCGCCGAAATAAACGAAGCGGAACGGTCGATCGCCCATCACTGGCAACTGACTGACCATCGAAATTTCATTGCACAACGCGTCGACATAGCGCTGGACTTCTTGTGCTTTGACGTCAGTGAAGACTTTGAAGTAACAAAACTTGCAGCGTTTCCGACAGAACGGGATGTGCAGGTACAACCCCAGCGGATTTTCGCTGGTCGGCGCAGAAGCCATCCGCTGCTTCACTTCATCGAGCGAATCCGCCTTCCACTGACTGTAGGGCGGATAATTACTGATGAAGTAACTACCGACTTCAGTCTTGCTGCCTTCGGGCTGTTTTTCGCGAGACTCGTCCTGGGTCGATGCAGTCGTCATAGGTTTCCCGTTTGCGTGCGAATGGTCTACTTCAGAATAGTCGATTGGCTGCAAACACCGAACCGGTGAGCTCCGAATCGAGTTCAGAAACGCATTTCTTAAGAATGTTTACTTCGGCCCAAAACTTCGAACCACGCCTTCGTCATCCGCGATGACCAAGCGTTCCCCTACGATGGCAGGTTCGCCGATGAAGGCCCCCCGAATCTCGAAATTCCATTTTTCATCCCCATTCTCAATCGACAAACGCAAGAGTCGTCCGTCAGTGGAAGCGACCCAGACATCGTCACCGGCGATAACGGGCGAGGCATCAGCACGTCGTTTCAGTGTCACCCTCCAGCGCAGTCTGCCCGTTGATCGCTCGATCGCATCCACCGTCTTGTTTCGGCTCGTGACGATCACCACATCATCATTCACCGCAACACTGCCGCGATATTCTTGGGCTCGATCCGGATCGCTGTACTCCCACGTCGGCATGCCGTCCTCTTCGGAATCGCCCTGCGGAGCGAACGCGTACAAAACTCCATCCATGATCGGCACAAACAATTTGCCGTCGCGGATCGCTGGCGTGCTTCCAGTTGGTCCGCCAAGTGGAATTGCATCCCGCGAAGCCTTCCCAGTGGTCAAATCCACCACGTGAAGGCCACCGTCGCACCCTCCTAAATAAGTCTTCCCATCGCCGACAGAAGCTCCACACCGAATCTGATCGCCGGTTTCGTATTTCCAAACCAGCTCTCCAGACTTCATCGCGAAGCAATACAGGCTGCCGTCCTGACTAGTCACCAAAGCTCTTGGTTGCAGCTCGATTTCACCGGATGCTCCAAGACGACGCAGCACATAAAACGATGGCGAAGCACTGATCTCACCATCCGTCAAACCTTTCCAAAGCTGCTCCCCCGAGGCTGGATCCCAGGCGACGACATTCCCTTCGACGTCTCCCGACACCAACACGGTGGCTTGAGTCGCCGACCATGCATCGATCTGTTCCGTCGTCATCGGAGTGGTCCCTTCGGGCAGATCACCGGCATCCAAAACATTCACCGCACCAATTGCCTGGCTGATGTTTTGCGGAACGAACAACGAAGGCGAAGCGACGAAGCCAGTATCCAGTTCGTGACGCCAGAGCGATTCTCCCGTCGACAGCTCGAGAGCTTCCATTCCGCCCATTACATCGACGACGAAAACATGCTTGCCGTCGCTGACTGGAGCCGCCTCGATTGCCTCGGCGGTTTTCGTTTCCCATTGCAGAACCAACTCGTCGGCAACTCCCTTCGAGCGAGCACCTGTTGCGGCAAAATCGCCTCTGGACGTGGGCCAAATCTGTGAGCTGAGATCCTCTGCCGTCACCGATGGCAAAACGAATCCACCCAGCAGCAAGGCAAAGCAGCAACCGAAGCGAAGCATGGTGGGAACCTTTCTGGCCGACGAGTTGTCTTGGAAGCGTTGAAACGTGTCTTGGCGGCAGTAAAACATGGTCAATTCAGCACAATTTGTGACGTTGAGATCGGCCTCCCGTACTGCCCTTCGGAACGCTGCCGACTATTATAACCTCGTGGCGAAGTCTCGCCCCATCCATCCTCCATCCCGACCACCGAACATTTATGATTTGTGTCAGTCTCGGCCGCGCCCGCCACAAACGCATGATTGCCGAACACCAGTTCTTGGTCGAACAAGGTGCTCAGCTCGTTGAACTGCGTCTCGATTACATTTCCCGCGCCGTCGACCTGAAACGATTACTCAATGACCGTCCGGGCCCTGTGGTCGCCACGGTTCGCAGGAAAGAAGATGGCGGTCGATGGGAACGATCCGAACAAGATCGCTTGATGCTTCTGCGGAGTGTCATCGCGGCAGGTGCCGAGTACGTCGATATCGAAGCCGACGTCGCGGCTCAGATTCCTCGCTACGGCAACACCAAACGGATCATCAGCTACCACGACTTCAGTGGCACGCCGGAGAACTTGGACGAATTGCACGAGGCCATGGCCGCCGAAGACGCGGACATCGTCAAAATCGCTTGCATGGCGAATTCATTCTCGGACAACATCCGAATGATCAACCTGTGCAAGAACGCGAAAATTCCGACGATCGGAATCTGCATGGGCGAAATCGGCATGCTGACGCGAATCCTTGCCAACCGTGTCGGATCTCCGTTCACCTACGCGACGTTCAGTTCCGACAAAAAGCTTGCCCCCGGCCAGCTCAACTGGAAGGAAATGAACAGCGTTTATCACTACGAAACGATCAAGGAAGACACTGCGTTGTTCGGCGTGATCGCGGATCCGGTCGCCCACAGCCACAGCCCATTGATCCACAACGCCGCGTTCGTCGATGCGGGACTGAACGCACGCTACCTGCCACTTCGCGTGCCGAAGGATGACCTGCCGTCCTTCATGAGGACCTGCAAAGAACTGGGCATTCAAGGAATCAGCATCACAATTCCTCACAAGGAATCGGCGTTGCAGTACTGCACGCAAGCCGAATCCAGCTGCACGGGTATCGGCGCGATCAACACGATGATCTTCAACGGCGACGATTGCCTCGGCTACAACACTGACTACCGCGCTGCGATGGACTGCATCGAAGAAGCGTTCAAAATCGAACGCGGCACCGAGAATTCACTGCAGGGAAAGACTGCGTTGATTTTGGGTGCCGGCGGCGTCTCGCGAGCCATTGCATGGGGGCTGCGTCAACGCAAATGCGACGTCACGATCAGTTCGCGAACCCGTGAACGTGCTGAGATGCTGGCCGCCGACATCGGTTGCCGGGTCATTGATTGGGAAGAACGCCACGAGGCAAAGGTCCAGCTACTGATCAACGGAACGCCAATCGGCATGCACCCCGATGTCGACAACACCCCGTTCAACCAGTCCTCACTGAATCAGTTCATGGTCGTTTTCGACACGGTTTACAACCCAGAGAACACTTTGCTGATTAAGCAGGCGGTCCAGAAACAATCTCGCGTGATCACGGGTGTGGACATGTTTGTCCGCCAAGCTGCTTATCAGTACAAGCTCTTCACTGGCCAAGAAGCTTCGATCGACTTGATGCGGAAAAAAATTAAAGAGGCAACCAACCCAGTTCAAGTGAACTAGGTTGGCGATCCACTGACGCGAAGTCATCAAAGTCGAAAAGCGAGTCTTTAGATCGTCAACATTCGGTTGCGTGCCACCACAGGCCATTTCTCGATCACTCGGTGATCTTTGACGCACTCTGCGTGCTGATGCAATGCAACGGTCGGACAGATATGCACGGGAATTCCGTACAGCACGTCGCCACACCGTAGTGGGCTAGGCCGCGTCATCCGAAGAACCATGTGCTCTTCGTTGTGCCCAACAACCTCGTGGTCGGCATCGAAGTTCAGCCACTTCACTCGCGGCAACGGCATTTCCGATGCGACCGCTTTGTGACCGAGATCCAGGCAAACATCGAACTCGGTTGGCCGACTGATCACGCGAGTCATCACCAACGCGGCGGGCTCAAACGGCATCACCGGTGAGAACGTCGGCTGGCCCGCGTCCCAAAGAACGGTCGTTCCCGCCCCTGTTTCGATCTCGACGTTCCGCGATCGCGATTCCGCCTGCCAAAAAGCTGATGTGGGCGTTCCCCCGGCGACCAACTTCACGGTGTGTCCAAGAGTCCGCTGCAATTCGCCAAACCAATCCCAAAACGGTTTCGTTGATTCATCGAACTGTTGCTTCAGGTGCTCCGTGTCCGTGTCATGCAGGTGACCGTCGTAAACATGAAGTCCCGCCAAGCGAACATGCTTGCTCGCGTCGATCAACCGAACCAATTCCGTCGCCGCACAGGATGGTGCAATGCCCGTCCGGTTCATTCCAACATCCAGATCCAACCAAACGCGTCCCTGCACATCGGCAGCTCGGAACTCTGTTTCCAATTGCGTCAGAATTGACGAGTCGTCAACGAGACAGGAGAACTCGCAGGAAGGATAACTTTCGACGAGCCTTACGAAACGCTGGATGTTTGGTCCAACTGGCTGAACTGCCAACAGAACATCCTTTGCACCAGCAGCGGCTGTCATCTCCGCTTCCGCAATCGTCGCTGCTTTGAAACGCGAGATTCCCGCGGCGATGTTCATCTCGACCACCGCGGGCATCTTGTGCGTTTTCACGTGAGGCCGCAGTCGGTCCGCTCCACCCGCGATCTCAATCATTCGATCTAGGTTGGCTTGGACTCGGTCCGGGTGGATCAACAACGCCGGAGAAAAGACCTGGTCGACATTCTCCACTTCGTACCATGGAGCGGGATCGGTCTGAGAAGAAGTGCGAATTCGATCAATCCAATGTTTCGAGTTCAACCGATAAATCCAGCTCGGTTCCTTGGCGAATGACCGTTACATCAACAACATCGCCACTTTCGTAGTTCTCAAAGATGAGCGTCAGATCCGCCGTCGATGTGACTTTCATATCATCGACAGCAACGATGATATCGCCGAGCACAATGTCGCCAAACCGAGTCCGACGAGTGGGCTGCAAACCGGCGTCCACCGCATTGCCTCTTTCCGGCACATCAAGAATCAAAACCCCGGGCGGGAGCTTGAATCGCTTACTCATTGAATCGCTTGCAACGGTGATCGCGATTCCGGGCCGGATGATGCGTCCATGTTCAATGAGTTCTGGAACCACCCAGCGAACCGTGTCGACCGGAATCGCGAATCCGATTCCAGCGTAGGCACCGGACGGACTGTAGATCGCTGTGTTGACGCCAATCAATTGACCGGATCGGTCCAACAACGGGCCGCCACTGTTTCCCGGATTGATCGCAGCGTCGGTTTGAATCACATCCTTGATCGGTACGCCTGAGTCCGACTTGATCTCGCGTCCCAGGGCACTGATGACACCGGTTGTGAGCGTTTGATCCAATCCAAATGGATTGCCGATCGCGAGTGCAGTCCGGCCCACTTCCAAATCCGCCGACACGCCTCGAGGGATGGGACGCAATCGTTCCGCGGGAGCATCGATCAACAAGACGGCCAAGTCTTTGTCCGGTGCGACACCCACCAGCTTCGCTGGGTAGCTCGTTTGATCATCGAAGGCGACCATCGCGACATCCGCGTTTTGAATGACGTGGTTGTTGGTCACGATGTGTCCGGCCTTGTCCCAAACGAACCCAGTCCCGCTGCCTTGCGGAATCTCCTGCACATTCATGCTGAAGTAATCGCGAGCCACTTTGGATGTCGTGATGTGAACGACGGACGGAGAAGTGACCCGAAACAGTTCGATCGTTCGCGTCTCGGTGTCCGCCAAATTGCCAGCGGTCGGAGCGTGCACAGGAACATCTTGCGACGCACCATCACGCACGCCGGATACCGCGTTTGGTTGATCGGATGCGGTCGAGGAGTCAGATCGCTTGGTGAGGACAGGACGCAAAAACAGAGATGCAGCCACCATGAGCAACAAGCTCAGATTCATGACCGCCAGGACAACGATGATGGATCGCTTCACGGCAGACATCAGGAATTGGTGAGGCTCCAGTCACGCCGTTGACGACTGCTCGGGATGCCCATTTTCTTGCGGTACTTGGTGACCGTCCGGCGGGCGACTGTCATGCCCGCCTTTTTCAGTTCGTCGACCAAGTTCTCATCGCTGTAAGGTCTGCTCTTGTCCTCTTTGTCGATCAGCTCTTGCAGTTTCAGGCGGATCGTATCCCAAGCCACATCATCTCCATCTTCGGTTTGGGTGCCACCGACAAAGAATCGACGCAACGGGAGGATACCTCGCGGGGTCTGAATCCATTTGTCGTCCACCGCACGACTGACCGTCGTCACGTGAACGCCAACTTTGTCGGCGATTTGCTGCATCTTCAAAGGCTCGATCGCCTCAGGACCTTCATCCAGAAATCGCTTTTGATGCTCGACGATCGCTTCAGAAACTCGAGTCAACGTGCTTCGTCGTTGCTCAATCGAATCGATCAGCCACTGAGCACCATTGATTTTTTGCTTGATGAACTCCCGCTCCGCATCGCTGCAATCAGAAGCCTGCAAACGGCGGCGGTAGTACTCGCTGATGAACAATGTCGGCACACGATCATCATCCAAACGAACTCGATATTCGCCGGACTCGTCCTGCTCCAAAATGATGTCCGGCGTCACGTTCGGTACGTACGTTTCCAGGAACGCTGCACCGGGCTTCGGATTCAAAAGATGCAAATCTTCGCGGAGCTCTTGAATCAGCTCAATTGAGAAACCGGTTTTCTTCGAGATCTGCGGCAGTCGGTTTTCGGCGAGATCGTTGAGATGCGACCGAATCAAAGTCGACAGCTCATCGAAGTGGGGCACCGCAGAATCCAACTGTGAAATCAAGCATTCACTTAGATCACGAGCAGCGATGCCACTGGGTTCCAAAGACTGAACCACGGCCAGCGCTTCTTCAGCTTTGTCAAAGTCTTCCTTGGAATGACCAGCTGGTAACAAGTCCGCCAACGGCATTCGCAAGTAACCACCATCGGACGCATTCAACGTGCTGATGATTCGCTCGGCGATTTGCTCGACCTCGTCGTCAATGTCCATCTCTGCAAGTTGGTGCAGCAGGTAGTCATTCAGCGATTCGGGCCGCGACTGGGCATTCGCCATCATGTCATGGCGACGATCAGCATCCTCGGACATGCGGTTGGCACTCTGACGAAAAGAATCGTCAAACGTGCTCGGCAAATCCGAGTCCATGTTCAGTAAACGCTCGAAGTCGTCTTTGTTGTCGTGATCATTGTCGACAACCAACTCTTTTTCGTTCTCGCTTCGAGTGTCTTTGTCAGGGACCTCGTCATCGCCGTCATCCGGGTTCAATGGGTCCCCGGTTTGCTGCTCCAGCAACGGATTTTCGTTCATCTCCTGCTCGATGCGTTCCTGCAATGCCAACGTGGGCATCTGCAGGATTTCCATCGACTGGATCATCCGTGGAGCGAGTTTTTGTACTTGGCTTTGCCGGGCCTGAAGCCCCACTGACATCCGCATGAGAATCTTTTCTGAAATGCGTGACGCGAATCAAAGGGAAGGTCGCCACATCAGTGAGAACCGAGTGAGCGAATTCGATGCCAATTCATCACTGGCACGGTGATTATAACCGCTGTCTACCCGTCAACGCATCGGCAATTATCTCACGATTCGCATATTCCAGGACGCTGCCCGAAGTGATTCCGCGGGCCAACCGCGTGATTTCCACCGGAAATTCCTGCATTAAGTTTGACAAATACAGGGATGTGCCGTCACCTTCGACCGTCGGATTGGTCGCCATGATGATCTCGGAAAAATTTCCAGTTCGAACCCGCTCGATCAGCGAATCGATGGTCAACTGGTCTGGAGTGATCCCATCGAGGGGTGCAATCCGCCCGAGCAACACGTGATACATCCCGGAATAAACTCCGGAAGCATCCAGGCTGAGTAGGTCGCGTGGCTGCTCGACGACACACAAACGTGTCGCATCGCGTTTTGGATCAGAGCAAATTCGGCAAAGCTCGTTCTCTGACAGGTTGAAACAAACCGAGCAATAGCGAACGTCGGTTCGCACGCGGCGAATGGCCGTCGACAAAGCCAAAGCTTCGTCCTCATGGACTCGCAACAAATGAAACGCTAACCGTTCAGCGCTTTTGCGCCCGATTCCGGGGAGCTTGCTGAGCTGGTCTACCAGATCGGATACCGCACCGGCGTGTCCGCTCATCCATTGCCGCCCGTCAAGCTCGTTAGCAAACCATCGACTCCGGGCATGTTCAGATCCATGTCCGATGCAAGCTGGCTGATCGCACTGGCGTACAACTGTTTGGCCGCTGCGCCCGCCGCGTTGGTGGCATCACGAATTGCATGTTCCAGGTCTTCGGGAGCGACGACTTCACCACCGCCGACACCCAAAATTTCGGGTGCAATCTCGACCGATTGAACTTCACCGATACCGTTCATCACGACTTCAACGTGATTGCATGACGAACTGGCGGAAACACGTTCGCTCCGCATCTGCTCGTTGAGTTCCTGCATCTTCTGCGGAATTTCTTGCAGTTTGCCAACCATCGATGCGATGTTGCCGAGATTGCCGAGGCCTTTGAACATGGGTCCAATCCAGTGGAACGAGAGTCAGTGATGACAAGTTAACGATGGGTGAGCAAAAGCCGATCGAGTCGACCGGCCTCATCCGCGAGGCGTATCGACGCGAACGATTTCGGCTCCGAGCAATTCGACGCAAGACTGGACCAAAGGGTTGGCCTGAATCTCGCGCATTCGCTGCATTCGATTTCGATTCTTCGGTTTCGCAGCAGCAACTGGCTCAACTTTTTTGACCGCTGTTGCTTCGAACTGCAAGGTAGCACGCCGTCCAGTCACTCGTGAAAGCGTGCGGAGGATTTCCTCTTTGTGCTCGGGCATTTGGCAACGACTCAATGCCAGCCCCGAGTTGCCGGGGAAGATCAACCGAAGCACGCCGGGCTCTGGTGAATCGACCCGTTCGGCGGCTTTCGCCAGCGTCGCCGTCATCGGGTCCATCTCTTGCAAAACCTGGGTCCAGCTCGTCTTGGCCTCGTCACCGGAGATCTGCGGATAGCCATCAGTCGATGTCGTGGAGTCGGCTGACGCGGCTGGCTTTTCAGCGACCGCGGTCGACTGCGAAGGAGCCCCCGAGCCTGCCGAACCGGTGTCAGTCGCCGAAACGGCTTGAGGTTGAACACCTGCCTGAGAGGATGAAGCTACCGGGGGAACACGACCGGAAGGAACCCCTGCGACCGCGGCCGGAGCAGCCGAATTCGCGACTGCAAGATGGCCCCCGGAAGGAGTCGCCGCAGAATCCACTCGCATTTTTGCAGGCTCATCCACCGAAGCCGGTGCCGAACCCGATGGCTCCGAAGCCGGTTGGGCCGCAACCGATTTTGCGGCCGGACTAGCTACCGCGGCTCGCTTTTTTTTTTCGCCCGCTGATTTGCCACCCGCTCCGGACGCCGCCGAGGCCAGGTCCGAGATCGCTTGCAGATCGGGTAAATGACAAACCTGAATCACAGTGGCCTCGAGCAACACTCGAGCGTGAACGCTGTGCCGGATTCGGACCAGTGTTTCGTCGACCAAACCAACGATCGCGAGCACGGTCTGCAAACCCCAACGACTCGCCAGTTCGCCAAGCGCACCGTGCATCGATGCAGCCGCGTAACGCATCAACGATGCTTCGCAACCAACCGCGACAGCCATCAAGTCGCGGAAGTAGCCGAGCATCTGTTCCGCCAAGCGTCCCGCGTCGACACCGGCTGCAACCGCTTCATCAATTTGAAGAAGGGCAGCCGACGCATCTCGATTGGCCATGGCTTCGGCCAATCGATGCAATCGCTGATCATCCGCCGTCCCCAGCATCGTGTGGACATGGTCCGCTGTCAGGTGGCCATCGCTGAAGCTCAAAACTTGCTCGAGCAACGATTGACTGTCTCGCATTGAACCAGCGGCACGACGCGCCAGCAATTCCAACGCTTCGTCTTCGACTGTGTTGTCTTCCGCTTCGACGATTTCTCGCAGACGCTGCACGATCTTGTCGCTCTCAACCGGAGCGAAATCGAATCGCTGGCAACGGCTGAGCACGGTGATCGGAATCTTCTCCGGATCCGTCGTGCAGAAGATAAATTTGACGTGCTCGGGCGGCTCTTCCAATGTTTTCAGAAGTGCGTTGAACGCGGCTCCCGTCAACATGTGAACTTCGTCGATGATGTAGATCTTGTACCGCGAGCGACTGGGACGCACGCCCACATTGGCTCGCAACGAACGGATCTCGTCGATGCCGCGGTTGCTGGCACCGTCGATCTCGATCACATCGACGTCTTCTCCCGAATCAATCGCTTGAGCGACGTCGCTTTCGTTGTCCGGGTTCGCCGTCGGACCGTCGGGATGGTTGAGTGCTTTTGCAAAGATCCGAGCCGTGCTGGTCTTGCCGACCCCGCGAGCACCTGTGAACAGGTAAGCGTGCCCCACGCGAGAAGTTTCGATCGCGCCCTGCAAAGCCCGGGCGACGTGATCCTGGCCAACCAGTTGTGTGAAGTCCCGCGGCCGATAGCGTCTTGCGACAACGACGTAAGAACCGTTGTCCGCAGATTGATCGTCGCTCACAGATTCACGTGAAGTCGTAGAAACGGGCAGGAAACCAGCTGGCAATCGCGTCTGCTCGGTGGCGGCAACCCTCACACAAAGTTACACCGCTTATGGCTGCTCCAGTTAAGGCCTGACCAGGTTCACGACTCACAGTCGCAAGGGTCGCCACCATCGAGCAGATCGCTCCGCTAGTGTAGGTCAATCATCGTTTTTGCGAAACCCATCCAGAACGCAGAATGACGAACTTGCTGCGTGAAACGCTTCATCGCATTGAGCCGGCAATTCGGTTACTCTGTCAGAAATGTTGTTCGCAATCGGCGATGCCTGGAAACGGTTTGCCTACGATCGATTCGCCTTCGAATCTCGCAAAATGCCGTCGCTAGGCGGAACAATAGCCCACTCGGGTGATTCTTGTCGGGAATGAAACAGATGGAAAACGGGTTCGAATCCCAAGCAGAAACCAAACCGGCCCCCGTTGAAGAGGTTGAGATGGAACCAAGCTGGAACGCTTGGCAATCCCTCCCTGAACGATGGCAGCAAAACCACGGGTCTTTGCTGATGGTTTTCGCAACGCTTGTGTTTTTGACCGGAATTGGGATCCTCACCTACCGACGCAACCAGTTTCGCCCGCCGGCCTTTCCCGATGCATCCAGCATCGTTCCGCCGAATGATGATCAAACGGCAACCTTGGATTTGGCCAGCGGTGAAGCATCTTTCCAGGGTGGCGAGGAATCGACCGATCGAATCATGATTCGCGTGATCGGTGCAATCCCCAGCGACTCTCTGGTGTGGCTGGCGATCTACAACGCAGAGGCCTCCTTCAACGATCCAGAGAACGCTTTGGTCGCGGCGCAGGTCCCGGTCCAGCCCAACGGCGTTGCCGCGTGCACGATTCCTATCGACCAGCTTCCCAAACGCTTCGCCATCGCCGCGTTCCATGACACGAACAATGACGGCGCCCTGACGCGAAACCAGTTTGGGATTCCCGCGGAGCGATATGGTTTCAGCAACGATGCTCGTGGAAAATTTGGACCGCCGGCATTCGAAGAGGCGGTGATCGATCGCCCAGAAAACAGCGAAGAGCCGATCGAGATTCAGATTTACTAGCCGTCTCAGCTGGCAGTCGGGCGAAACAAAGTCCGCGGCAGACCCAACGGTCGAGCGAGAATTAAGTTGCTTCCGCGACCAATGTCGATCTTCGTCGTTTGAATTGGGATGCGACCAAAAAGATCAGCAACCCTGTCCACACGAAAACGAAGCCAATCTTGCGCGACGTGTCGAGCGTCTCACCAAACAGGACATAGCCGACCAGGAACTGCAACGTCGGGCCGATGTATTGCAAGATTCCCATCAACGACAAGTCAACTCGTTGAACAGCCGCTGCGAAAAACGCCAGCGGCGCAATCGTGATCAATCCAGCACCGAGCAGCATCCCAAACTCGACCGATGTGCCCGTCTGCATCGTGGACACGCCGTCCGCCAATCTCATGCCCAGATAGATCGCTGCTGGAATCACCAGCACGGTGACCTCCAACATCAAACCAAGCAGCACGGGAAGCGAGGCCTTCTTCTTCACGAGGCCGTAGATCGCAAACGATGTCGCCATGGCCATCGAAACCCATGGCAAACCTCCATTGCCGATCGCCATCACCGACACACCAATGGCTGCGAACCCAACCGCCATCCACTGCGGCCACCGAAGTCGCTCGCCCAAGACGACGACCCCAAGCACCACGTTCAGCAGCGGGTTGATGTAATACCCCAGCGATGCTTCTAACACGCGATTGTTGTTGACCGCCCAAATGAACGCCAACCAATTGATCGCAATCATGACAGCGGCGATGACATAAATCGTCCACACGCGACGACTTCGAAGTTCGCGGAAGACAGCCGAGAACCCGCCCCAACGGCCCCGCCATAACATCACGGGCAACACCAAACCGAGCGTTACAAACGACCAAACAACTCGGTGGCAAACCAACTCCAAGGAATCTGCGCCGCCGATTTGTCGCCAGTAAATCGGAAACAAGCCCCACATTGTGTGAGCCAGCAGCGCGCACACCAATCCGATCTTGAGATCACGGCTGTGCGTGTCATTCGTCAGTTCAGCCACCCGCGTGACTCACGCTGGAATTCGCGTCGCTTAAAACAACGCTCGAATCCAACGTTTCACAAATTGACTGGGCCAATTGCTTGACGTGAGGATCCTGCACCATGCTGTGGTGATGGCCAGGAGTCGAAATCACGTCCGCACGATGGGCCAGGTGCGACCATCCACGATCAGCACTGCCCTCGGTTTCAAACGGCACGTCCGTCGGACGGAACAAAACGATTCGCGTCGGGATAGGTTGCATCTTGTACTGGGTGGTCAATTTCAAATGGTGATGGAACAAAGTTTTCAAGTCGTCGATCGCCCGAGCGGCCACGTCGGCCGGCGTGTTTTGATCGAGCACACCCAGCTTTTCCGCGTGTTGCCACAAGAACGGCAACTGCTCTTCACTCGGTAGTTGCAACAACTCATCCAACGACAAATCAATGCCGTATTCCAATCCCACATTGGTTTGATCTTCGGCGGGAACCAAATCGCTGGCGCCACTTGGAATCGACGAATCCAACAGAATCAATCCGTCGACTTCGTGCCCGTCAGCGATCAATTGCTGCGCAACTTCCATGGCAATGACCCCGCCCACCGACCATCCGCCAATCACATAAGGTCCCTCGGGTCGAACCGAGCGAATCGCTTCGACATATTCGGCTGCCATCGCCTGCATCGTGGGTGGCAACTCCTCTTTTCCGTGCAATCCCCGAGCTCGAATCGCGTACATCGGTTGGTCGTCTGGAAGGTGCGCCGCTAGTTCTCGGTAGCACACCACGATCCCACCGGGTGGGTGGACCATGAACAGCGGAGCCCGATCGCCAGTGACCTTGAGCGGTGCCAGCAATTCATTCAGCCCGTTATTTCGCTGGTTCGATTCGTCGGCATAGAACAACACCGAAGACTCTCCGAACCGACGTGACAATTCGCTTGGATAGAGCGAAGCCAACCGTTCGGCCATTGCGGAAATATCGGCAAGATCGAACAACAGCGAAGACGGAACGTCGACGCCCAAATCTTCGCTCAACCGGTTCGTCAACATTGCCGCCTGAAGCGAACTGCCGCCGAACTCGAAGAAGCTCTGATTGATCCCAATCGAATGCACTCCCAGCACGTCGGTCCACCGATCGGCAAGATGCCGCTCCAGATCGGTTCTCGGAGGCTGATGAGCGGTGAGATCAGATGCGTCCAACGCGAGTTCGGGCAGAGCGTTCAGATCCACTTTTCCGCTCGCGGTCATGACGAACGATTCGACGTGTTGCATATGCGCCGGTCGCTTGTACGGCGGCAAATGCTCGGCAACGTGATGCTGCAATGACAGCACAACGTCACTCCAAGCTGCCTGTTGTACCGGCCGACCGTTCGCGTTCTCTTTCATCGCTGAGTCAATCGCATCCAACTGAACGAATGCAATCAACTTGGTCGACTCAGAGTCACCGATTTCGCGAGGCACCACGGCCACCTGCGCGACCGAGGGATGATCCCGCAGAATGGTTTCGATTTCGGTAGGTTCGATGCGATAACCACCGACTTTAAGCTGCCGATCCATGCGTCCCAACACTTCGACCAATCCATCAACACGGCGGCGGCCTTGATCACCAGTCAGGTAGGCTCGCCTTCCGTCCGTCAACGTAACGAATCGTTGCTTGGTCAAGCCTTCATCGCCGAGATATCCGTCCGCCAAACCTGCTCCAACCAACGCAATTTCGCCCGCAAACGTCGGCGCGACTTCACGACGGTTCTCATCCACCACAACTGCGTCGGTGTGATCAGCAGGCAAACCAACTGGAATCCGACGACGAGAATTCACATCGTTGATGCGGTACGCGGTCGCTTCCACCGCGGCTTCGGTTGGCCCGTAGCAATTCCAAATCTGAGCTTCGCTGCTACGACGAATCAGCCGTGGCAAACTTTCCGGCATCGCCTCGCCACCAATCCAAACATGGCGGAGTGAGTGACAGTGAGCGAACTTACGATGAGACGCGATCAAATCGATCCAAGACGGCACCCCGACCAGAACCGTCACCTCGTCGCGAATGATTTGCTCCACGACCGAGTCGATGTCGGCCACTCGATCCGCGTCCGGCCAAATCACTTCGGCACCCTGCGAATAAGCGAACAGCGTCATCCCCAACCCCGCATCGAACTGATGCGACAAGGGCATCAACATTTTGTCAGAGGTAGTCAACGGCGTGATCCGACCGCGCCAACGCAACGTATTCGCGATTGCACCGTGCGAAACGACGACACCCTTTGGCACGCCAGTCGTCCCCGATGTGTAAATCACATAGGCAGCGTCATCCGGCACGATAGCGTGAGTTTTGGATTTCCCATTGGCCGATGACTTGCCGTTCCCATTTGATGCACCGTTCTGCGAACTCGTCAATTGGTCCCAAGTCAACGTCTGCAATCCAGAAGTCCGATTGCCGATGGGCTCATCCACGACCAATGTATTGGCACCTGTTTGCTCAAGCACCAAATCCAGCATCACAGATGGCCGAGTGGCGTCCAAAGGAATTGGAATCGCCCCAATTTGCTGCAAGGACAGAATCAAATCCATCGCCCGCTTCCCAGGCCTTGCGAGCACAGGCACGTGATTGCCGGCTTCCACGTGATGCGATCGCAAACTCCGAGCAATCACCTCTCGAGTCGCCATCGAACCCGGAACAACTGGATCGGATGTCCCCGGCAGCGAAGGACTGGCTGGCTTCAATTTTGGCGAACGGAACAACCGATTGAATGATCGACCGCCGTTGTGTCCAACTGAAACGCTCTCTCGGGAATCTGAGGTCGCCACCTTGGTTGGCCTATTCGCACCATCGACGATCAAGGCGTTTAACGTCTGAGGTTCGTTCCTCGCAGCACCGTTTCGCAATCCATTCGATTGCACTTTGCCAGACTTGGCAGTCTCAACAGCCTGGACCGTTTCGATCAACGCATTCGGGTCGGCAACCAACTTTGCGAGTAACGCAACGAACTGATCTGACATCGCCCGCATGGTGTCGGCTTCGTACAAATCCTCGCAATAGACGATCATCCCGACGAGGTGATCGCCTGTCATTTCGAAGATGAACTCCAAATCGTAATGACAGGTTTGATGCGGGACGGGGAAACTCTCCTGCCTCAATCCCGCCACTTCTTTGACTTCAGTCGCCGACGGGAACAAGTAACCCGCACGACCTTCCTCCTCTCGCACATGAGCTTTCTCAAACGTGCAAGAAACTTGAATCAGTGGGCTTCGTCCTGTGTCTCGTGGCGGATCCACATCACGGACAATTTGGGCAAACGGATACTCTTCGTTCTGCATCGAATCGACCAAGCGATCGCCTGCACGCCGCACCAAATCGACGAACGATGGGTTGCCGGAAACGTCCGCGACCAACGGCAACATATTCACGAAGAACCCAACTGTGTCTTCCAAGTCCGAATACGTTCTTCCCGCGAATGGACTTCCGATAACAAACTTTTCTTGTCCGCTGGCCTGTTTCAACATCACCTGAAGAGCCGCCATGACCACCGATGAGGATGTCACTTGAGCCTGTTTGGCAACTTGATTGATCGCCGCACCGACTTCATCACCGCATTCGATCCCAACGACTTTGGCAGCCTGAGTGAACGTGGTCGGACGAACGCGATCGGTAGGCACTTCCAGTACTTTGGGTACATCCGCCAGCGTCGACGCCCAATACTCTTTCAAAGATTGGCCTCGTTGCGAATTCAACAAGTGACGCTGACGCAGGACCAACTCAAAGTAGTCTTTTTCCGGCGGAACAATGGCGGGAACGTCGCCGGACAGAAACTGCGGGTAGAACTGTTTGATCTCACCCAAAATCAAAATCAACGACCAAAAATCGACCACGATGTGATGCGTCGTCGCGACAACAACCCAATCGTCTTCCGCCAATCGGAACAGACGCGTTCGCATCATCGGTCCGTTCTGCAAATCAAACGGTCGCTGGGTTTCCTCGATCACCGATTGAAGCAACTCATCTTCATCTCTGACGCGCCCGTTCGTCGTTGACCAATCCTCAACAACAAACTCCGGCTTTAATTCGTCATGCACAATTTGCTGAAGCTCACCAGAAGAATCAGTGAAAGTCGTTCGCAACGCCGCGTGGCGTTGCACGACACTTTCCATCGACTTCTGCAACGCTTCGACATCCAGCGGTGACCTCAAACGAGTCGGCAGGAAGACGTTGAATGCCGTCCCGTTTCGATTGCGTCGAAACGCGTACCAAAGCCCCGTTTGCTGATCGGACATCGGATAGCACTGACGATTTTGCATCGCCGGGTCATCCGCGATTTCCTCTTGAGCGACCGCACCAACCTGCATCGGCACGCCAGCCGAGTCGCCCGTTTCCATCGCCAACGATTCGCTCAGCGTCTCGATCAACGACCGCAAGCTCGATCCTCGCATCAAGGCGCCGATTTGCAGCTTCAGTTGCAGTTGGCCTTCGATCCAGTTGCGAAGCTCAACCGCCATCAACGAGTCCAACCCCATCTCCAGCAATGGCCGATCGGCATCCAACTCCGCAACGTTGCCGCCCAGCAATGAAGCCAGCTTCACCGACACGACTTCGGTCAAACACCGCTCACGATCCGAAGCGGGGATCTGACGCAGTGACTCACCGTTGATGGTCTGCTCGGCGTCGCTGCCTCCGCGAATCAAATGTGCAAATCGAGGCGAGACATCTTTGGTCAACCCCAACCCTCGCCAGCGACTCCAATCCATCCGCAACACACTGCACTGAGTGGCTCCACGATGCAGCGCACGAGCCAGGCATTCGGTCGCTTCGGATGACGAAAAATCAAGCACACCTTGGCGTCTCAATCGCTCGCTCAACTCTTCTCGCTCGGCCAAGTAGCCGACTTCGCCGAGGTGTCCCCAATTGACCACCGTCGCGGGCAATCCAGACACTCGGCGATGATGAGCCAACCCGTCCAGCAACGCATTCGCCGCGGAGTAATTGGCTTGTCCGGCGTGACCAAACACACTGGACAACGACGAGAACAAAATGAACTGATCCAACACACGATCGCGAGTGGCTTGGTGCAAATTCCATCCACCAAGAACCTTTGGCCACAAGACACGGTCCAAGGTCTCCCGGTCCAAGTCGACGATCATCTTGTCTTCCAGCACCATCGCCGTGTGCAACACACCACGCAATGGTGGCAACTCTTCATCAATGTGATCCAGCGTCCGCTGTATGTCGTCCGGATCGGTGATATCGCAAGGCAGAACAACCACCTGAGTCCCTCGCGATCGCATCTGCTCAATCACCGGCACGGCTTGTTCGCGAATCGTCTTGCTTCTGCCGCTCAACACCAACGTGCCGGCACCAGACTCGGACATCCAATCCGCGACTCGCAAACCAAAACCACCCAGTCCACCAGCCAACCAATACGTGCCATCAGCACGAAACTCAATTGCGTTCTCATCGCGTGCTCGCACTTTGGCGGGTGGAGCGGTGTAGTCGACAATCACTTTGCCAATGTGCTTGGCCTGCTGCATGAAGCGGAACGCGGCCGTGGCCTCCGAAGCTTCGAATCGCTTGGGGACATGTCCGCGATAAACTTGCGAATTGAACTTTTGCACCACGTCTCGCAAACGCTTGCCCATTCGCAAGGCGTGCTGTTGAAACAATTGATCCAGATCAATCGCAAAGAAAGCAAGGTTGTTGCGGAGCGGGTACATCCCCAAAGACTGATCCGAATAGATATCGCGTTTGCCGATTTCTAAGAAACGGCCGCCGACACGAAGCAAACTCATCCCAGCCGGAATCGCCTCACCCGGAAGCGAATTCAATATCGCATCGATCCCCGGTTCGCCACGAGCCTCGGTCAAATTCGCGATCTCGGAAACAAAATTCAGCGAACGAGAATCGTGCACGTGCTCGACGCCCATCGATCGCACGTGATCGCGTTTGAGATCGCTCCCCGCTGTCGCGAAAATTTCGACGCCCAACTCTTGAGCCACCTCGATCGCAGCCAACCCCACACCGCCACTGGCGGCATGAATCAAGATCGACTCGTCGTTCCTCAACCGAGCACAAGTGCTCATTGCATGGTCCGCCGTCAACCATGCCACCGGGATCGCCGACGCATCGACAAGGTCAATTGCCTCGGGAGCTTTGGCCACCAACGCGGCGTTGACCAGCACATGCGTCGCGAATCCACCGGGTGCGACCGCAATGACTTCATCGCCAATCGCGAATTCGTCGACCCGTTCTCCAACTGCCGTGACGGTGCCGCTGACTTCCGCGCCCAACGCAACTGGCCCGGGTGGCAACCCAGGATACAAGTCCAGCACCTTCATCACGTCACTGAAGTTCAACCCCGCTCCAGCGACCTCTATTTCAACTTCGCCCACATTTGGAGCGGTCCGGCCATAGGCTTGATGCTTCAATTCATCGACGCCCGATGCAGCCCCTTTCGTCAAACGGCACGCAGGTCGCTCGCCCGGTGATACCTGCGTCAATTGACATTCCCGATGTGTGTCGGGCACGAAACGGTGCACATAACGCACGCCATCGCGAAGCATCACTTCGTCTTCTGAGTCATCGCGAGCCCACTCGGCCGCCAGACCTTCCAACGGAAAATTGGCAGCCGGGTCGCAATCAACTAGACGCGTTTGCAGCGATCCAATTTCGCTGACGATCACTCGGCCAATTCCGACCAAAGGCATTTGAATCGCAGCAACGGGCTGATCCAATTCGTCGCCCGACTGAGCCCCCAATGTCACGATGGTGAACCGGCTCGCAGGCCGATCGGACATCGCTTCCCAGCTCTGAACCAAGTGCAGCGGAGCCCGTGTGGTCATCAACGTGCTGTCACGCAGCGCATCGCTGGCGTCTCTCGGCGACATCGCTTCCAAAGAAAGCGGGTCCAATGCATCGATGGCCCACAAATAAACCAAATGCCAGTTGTTGCCTGGCTTGTTGATCCCAAGCTCATCCCACAACCGCGAAAACGATTGCAGATCGTCGGCGTCGACCCAATAACAGTTCGGGTCAGCCGAAACACCACCGTTGAACTGTTCCGCTCGTTGAGTTGCATCATCGATGGGATGCACCCAAATGAAATCTTCGCGAGATTTCCCCCAACCTCGAACGAGCTCATCCGCCAAATCCGCCGGCGAGAAAACGACGATTCTCTCGTCCGCTGCAATGGAAACGTCTTCCGACTCGTCGGCCTGCCAACGATACCGATACATCAGATCCTTGGTCGACTGTTCGCTCTCTGCGCCCACCCGGCGGCTCTCAAATCCGACAATCGATCCAACGTGTGTTCCGTCTTCGAGATAGAGATCCAGATCCGCCAAGAGGCGATGTTCCGTTTTCAGGCGGATCTTCGCATGCACGGTGAGCGGGCAATCCAGTCCCGCTGATGCAATAGCCTCGACATCGACTTGGATGTCTTCAATTTCATGTGGCAAGTACAACCCGCCCGGCGAACGACCGAACAGCGGATCGCAAACGACCATCGCATGAAAGCAACTGTCCAGCACAGCGGGATGCACCAAATACAGCGATCCCTCCGCATCAAAAGCGGGCGTGCGAACGGACTCATCCAACTGCACCGTAGCAATCGACTCACCATCGCGACGAACGCCTTCACGAATGCCCTGGAACGCGGAACCGTAGTTCAACCCAATGGACCGGCAGTACTTATAGCAATCATCGGTGCTGAATGTTTGCTGACACCGTGCTCGGCCCGCGTCTAAGTCCGCTCGCTTGGCATCACCATCGATCGGCGAAGGAGTCCCGTGGGTTGCCGCTAGCAATGATGTCCACGCATCGCCGGGAATCTCGCCATATCGAATTCCAATCGAGCGACGATCACCGGCCAACGAGGTTTCCAGTCGGTGCGGCTGTGATTCGTCCAAGATCAACGCATTGAGCAACTGCAATCGCTGAAGCCGGATCCGCGTTGGTTCGGGATCGCCCACCACTTCGCTGGCCCGCGACAACACCGACCGCGTTCCCGACAAAGCCATCTCGATTCCGGCCGCCGCCGGGAACATCGCTGCGCTACGAACGCGGTGATCGAGCAAATAGGCTTGATTGTCGCCATCAACTCGGCCGCGAAAAACGGGGTCGGCTGATGGGTCGGCGTCACCGAGCAATGGGTGCGCAGACGCCGTCAAACGACAACGATGCGATTGCTCGGATTCTTGCCACAACGATTGTCGCTGCATTGGATAGAGCGGCAACTCCGCTCGTTCACTTGGCCGTGGAACCAATCCAGACCAGTCGAGATCAAACCCGTATGAGAACAGGTCGCTGACTCCATCGAGCCACTGGTTTTCGTCCTCGTCAAACAACTCCGAATCACTCGAACTTCCATCCGACTTCGGTCGACGGGCCGTCGCAATCAACTGGATGTTCTGGGTCGTGTGGCCATAGCATTCCGTCGTCGCGAAAGCCAACACCGGGTGCGGCCCAAGCTCAATGCCGACTCCGTGACCCGCTTCGGCAGCCGTCATCACCGCGTCGGCAAACCGAACGCCATTCCGAACATTGGTCCACCAATAATCACCCGCCAAGGAATCCGATTCGACGATCGCTCGTCCCGTCACTGTCGAAATCATCGGGGTGTGCAGAGGCCGAGTCTGTATCCCGTCGAGCGATCGCAACAATTCGTCGCGAACCGGATCCATTTGCGGACTGTGGAATGCATACTCCACCGCCAAACGCCTGCAGAAGATCCCATCGTCTTCAATCGAAGTCGCCAAGCGTTCGATCGCGTCGCTGTCACCGGACAAAGTGATCGAAGCGGGACCGTTGACCGCCGCGATGGCAACAGACTCTGGCATTCGTGGATCAACACTCGCAAGATTCGCGATCCTTCGTTCGGCTTCCTTTTCAGTCAGCCCCACTGCGATCATCGCACCACGACTGGTTGCCAAATCCATCGTCCGGCCGCGATGAATCGCCACTCGGCAAGCGTCCGCGAAATCCAACCCACCAGACAAGTGAGCCGCCGCGATCTCGCCGACGCTGTGCCCGATGATCAAACTCGGCCGCACACCCACCGAAGCCCACATGGCGGCTTGAGCGACTTGAATTGCAAACAAAGCTGGCTGCGCAATCGAAGTGCGATTCATGCGAGTCGTTTCCGAGTCGCGATGAAGCTCTTCGATCAGCGACCAATCCGACACATGCTTTTGAAACTCACCGTCGATCCGCTCGATGGTCTGCCGAAACACCATGTTGTCTCGATAAAGCCCACGTCCCATCGCCCACCACTGCGGTCCCTGACCACAGCACAAAAACACAATCCCCTTGGATCGATCTTCGCTGGGCAATCGTGACGGTACGGCGGGAGCTTCGTTCGTGCTTCCGTCGGTCAACAACGATTTGGACAAATGGCTCAGTTCGTCTTGCAGCGATTCCAGATCATCGCCGAGGACCAAAGTGCGGACGTCATGATGCGTTCGTTGATGAGCCGCGACGGCGGCGACCGCCGCCATGTCGAGTTTTTTGTCGTTAGATTCTGCTTGTTTGGTCAGCCATCCATTCCAATGCTCAGCAACCTTCGCCAGCGACTTGCGATCGGTCGCTGAGACAGGCAAAACGATCGCCTTGGTGCTCCGCTCTTGTTTGTTTCCCCGCTCCGATCCGGCATGACCTTCACCTGATCCACCAACAACCGAAACGCTCGATTTCTTACGCCTTGGAGCTTCCTCGACGATCACATGGCCGTTGGCTCCGCCATAACCGAACCCATTGATGCCCGCGATTCGTGCCGCACCCTCAGCATTCCAAGTCTCCAGTTCAGTCGGAATTCGCAGGTTCCAACCACGAAGATCGATCTCTGGATTGGGCGTCTGCAAATGCAAGTGAGGCGGGATAGCTTGATGATGCATCGACAACGCGACTTTGATCAAGCTCGCGATTCCGGCACCGGCCTCCAAGTGGCCAATGTTGGTTTTGACCGAACCAATCCGACACGGCGATTCGCGGTTTTGATTGCTCGAAGCGATGACACGCCCCAAAGCCCCTGCTTCGATTGGATCCCCGACGGAGGTTCCGGTTCCGTGAGCTTCGAAGTATTGCACGTCGGAGGGATCCACCTCGGCCAACTCGCAAGTGCGTTTGACCAAACGCTCTTGCTGTTCGCCACTCGGAACGGTCAACCCAGGCGTTCGTCCGTCCTGGTTCAGAGCCGTCGCTCGGATCGCACAGTAGATCCGGTCGCCATCCTTCTGCGCCTCGCGGAGTGGTTTCAACATCACCATTCCAGCGCCTTCACTCCGCGCATAACCGTTGGCGCGCGAATCAAATGTCTTGCAACGACCATCGGGCGAAAGCACGCCAAGTTGGCTGAATGCGACATAGAAGTCGGGCATGATCAGCGCGTTGACGCCCCCGGCCAGCGCCGTTTCGGCTTCGCCGTTCCAAATCGCTTGGCAAGCCATGTGAAGCGCAACCAAGGACGATGAACACGCGGTATCAACGGCAACACTCGGGCCTCGCAAATCAAAGCAATATGAAATACGGTTGGCTGCGATGCTGCTGGAGGATCCCGTGTTGGTGTAGGGCCCCAGTTCACCGCGATCTTCAAAGCTCAAACTGGCGACCGCATAATCAATGCTGCTGATGCCAGTGAACACAGCGACGGGGCGACCAGCCAACGATCCAAGCGGCGCACCTCCGTCTTCCATCGCCCGATAAGCGACCTCCAACAACATGCGTTGCTGCGGATCCATCGCTGCCGCTTCGCGAGGCGAGATCCCGAACAACGTTGGATCGAACTGGTCAATGCCGCGAACGTAGCCGCCCCATTGGCTTTGGGTTTTGCCCGGCAATGGCTCACCAGGGCGATAGAACTTCTGCAAGTTCCAACGGTCCTCGGGCGTTTTGGAGATGGCATCCTTTCCCGATGCCAACAGATCCCAAAAGGAGGACGGATCATTCGCATCCCCTGGGAAGCGGCAACCGATGCCCACAACGGCAAGTGGTTCGTTCCTCACGCCAGTCCCTGTCTTCAAAAGTTTCGTAGCTGTCATTTGTCAATCGCTCACCGGTCATCCTTGGTGGCGGAGGGCATCCGTCGGTCGCATCTGCGACGCACGCCATATGGGCAACGATGCCCCCAAAATTCCTATCCCCAAACCAACCGCCACTCCGCGAACCCAGACATTCATGGCAATGGTCGGTTGCAACATTCCGCCTGTCGCTTCGCTGCCCGCCAACAGCTGCAACAACACACTCGCTCCGATTCCGCCTAAAACCGAAGCCAACAGCGCCAGCATCACTGACTCGCAAAGGATCACGCCCGCGATTCGTTTTGCCGGCCACCCAATCGCTCGCAAGATTCCAATTTCGCCGGTCCGTTCCAATACGCTGGTCATCATCGTGTTGAGCGTTCCGATTGCACCGACCAAGAGTGCGATCGTCGATGTCATCCAAGCCATCGCGCCGGCCAGTTGCATCCGCGTGTCCGATCGAACGAATTCATCCGTGGCCAACGGCAACAACTTCGCATCCACCGCCGTAATCCGTTCCACGACCGAGCCGACCTGGATCGCTTCGATGGACTCATCCAATACCACGTTGATGTAAGTGATTTGGCCGTCTCGTCCGGTCAACTCCTGGAGTTGCTGCAGCGGCACGATCATGGATCCGTTTTCCCAAACGCTTCCGCTTTGGAAAACTCCCGCGACCTCGAATGGCTCATCGAACAAGTTCAGGGTCGAACCAGGTTCACAGTCCAATCGTCCGGCCAAATTCTCACCCAGAAAGACCTGTCCAATTGCGTCGGCATTGTCGATTGTCTCTTGATCTGCAACACGCATTTCGTAATCGGTGAACAACCACGAATCGGTTCTCATCCCCATCGCCGGTATTCCGTACACCTGTTGGTCTTCCGCTGACAAAGTTTCCAGCAAGACTCCCGCCGCATCGGCGACCCCTTCGACCGAAGTGACGTCCGCGACATAAGCCTCTTCCAACGAACTGCTCAGCCGATCCGCCGATCCTTGCCGTGAAACAACGACGTCGACGCGGTGCGATTCATAGACGCCTCGAAATGATTCGGTGAACCCTTCGGCCACGCCCAACAAAGCCATCACCGAACCGATCGCCGTGGCCAAGGCCATCAGCGTCAGTCCCGTTCGCAGCGGTCGCCGCCACAGGCCTTTGAGCACGAAACCAAAGTAGGTCAACGGATTACCTGGAAGTCAAAAATGAAACAATGGACGAACGATTCGATGACAGATGCAGATAACGACCGCGCCAACACGGATGGGCAACGTGCCACACGGCAAACTGATGTGGAGCAAACACGGCCAAGATCGGGCGATCATTCACCTTCGACCGCGGGTCAAACGGACGACAAAAAGGCCTAAATTCGGTGGTTTAAAGGTACCACTGATCGTCCGATCACGAAAACCCTCTGAAATTTGGCTATCGTAGTGACGACGCTGCAGCGTCCCCTCCCCAAATCCCCTGTCCCCCCGCAAGTGACCCCATGCCGAGTTTCACACTCAAATTTCCTTCGCCGCGAAAATCTCGCTTGAAAGCCTCTGGTCTGTCAGCCACGTCCGCCGTACTCGCCGGATGGGCCCTTCTCTTCCCTTCCATCGTCACAGCCCAAACCCGTGGGCCAGTTGAAAACGCCGCCAAACAAGAACGTTTTCATATCACAGCACGTGCTTCTGAGATCGATCCGCGGGTGAAGGCGTACCCCGAAATCAACTTTTTGATCGAGGATGCGAAGGGAAAACCCGCAGATCAACAACAAGCGATGTTCAATCCGAACGTCAATTCGCGAGGCCAATTGGTGATCTGGTTGATGGGTCACAATTCACAGTTGTTCGAGAAATTGGGCGACTATGGCCTGCACGCGATCCGAGTCCACTACGCCAACAAGTGGTTCAGTATTTGTTGCCAGGAAACTCCCGTTCCGCCGACCTGTCGCGGGAACATGCGATTGGAAGCCGCCACGGGCGAGGACTACACCGACGAAGTTGACCTGGCTAAACCGGACGGGATGTCGGAACGAGCGTTTCAGTTTGTCCGTTGGCTGGCCGAGAAAAACTCCCCCGGGAACTGGGGCCAATTCTTCAACGAAGACCGAACCGACCTGAACTGGGACAAAGTCATCGTGGCCGGCAGCTCTCACGGGTCGACCACCGCTTCGCGATTCGCCAAGCACCAACGGGTCGCTCGCGTCGTCGCCCTATGTGGACCGCGAGATCAGCATCAAAACTGGCAAGCCCTTCCGTCCGCAACGCCGCCGAACCGCTACTTCGCGTTCTCGCACGTGTTGGACGGTGGTTGGGTCGATGACCACTATTGCCGCAGCTGGGAAATGCTCGGACTCAACGCTTTCGGTCCGATTGTCAACGTCGACGAACAAGCTCCTCCTTACGGACACACTCGTCGTTTGATCACGGACTTCGATGTCAACGGAGACGCCAGACGAGCCCACAGCAGCGTGCAACCGGGACGCTCGGCCGCCAAGGATCCCAAAACCGGCGAGTACAAACACGAAGCGGTCTGGCGATACCTCTTCACTCATCCCGTCGACCAAGTCGGAACGCCGGTCGATCGTGATCCCGACTGCACTCACGATCAAAAACAGTGATTGCCGTTTGATCTGGCTGCCGTGCGGCGAGCGAGTGTGCTCAGCGACTCGATCGCTGCTCGGCGAGAAGTCGTTCATAGAGTTCGATGTGACGCTTGATCATGGCATCGAGCGAGAATTCGGTGATGATTCGTTGCCGAGCGAGGTTTGCAACTCGATCGCATTCGGCTGGGTTTTTCAGTGCGGCCAGACTCCGACGAACCAATGCCGCTTCGTCACCAACCGGGAACAACCATCCGGTTTCGTCTTCAATGACCAAGTCTCGGTTGCCAGGAATGTCAGAAGCGATCACGGGCACGCCAGCCAACATCGCTTCGATCACCGCATTGCTTTGGCCTTCGTACTCACTCGCGATCCAGAATTGGTCCGCGTGAGGCAGCAATTCCGCGATGTCGTCCCGTTGCCCGGCAAACCGCACATGCAACGGAGCTGAAACAGCGTCACGGTGTCGAACCAACTCTTCTCGCTGTGGTCCATCACCGATGAGCACCAACGTCGTGGCGCCATGAGCCGTTGCGAGAAGTTCACCCGCCCAGATCAAATCGCGAATTCTTTTTTGGGGCCACAACCTTCCAACGGCCACCATCAAGCGACGATCCGGCAGCACATCGAGACGACGCAAGGCCTCCTCACGATCGATCGCGACATTTCGGTTCGTTTCGACTGACTCGACGCCGTTGGGAATGACCACGAACTGCGCCGGATCCAATCCATTGGCAACATAGAAATCTTGGACGCCGGAACTGTTCGTCGTAATCGCATGCGAGACATTCTGCAGTCGGCGATCGATTCGGAAATGCCAGCTTGTCTTCCAAGGGTCGACGCATCGCTCGCTGGCAATGATGACCGGAACACCGGCCCACTTGGCAGCCACGCGGCCAAAACTGTTTGCCGCAAAGAGCCACGTGTGAACAACGTCTGGAGCGAACTCGACAAGCCGCTTCTTCAACCGGAAGAGCGCTGTCGGATCGACCTTGAAACGCTTGCCGATCAAAACGACCGGAATGCTCGACTCCCGCAACTCCTCGCTTCGCGGCCCGTCTCGCGTCAACAAGAAAACACGAACATCGTGCCCAGCCGCGTGCAGCCCTTTCGCGAGCAGGACCACCTGTTTCTCGGCGCCACCGCGGTCCATGGTGGGAATGACCAAAGCAGTCTTCATGAGGCTTTCGGGCTGGGCATGTTTTGGTTGGGATTGGGACGCAGAATCGATTGCCAGAAAGTCAGTTCCTGTTCCAAGGGATGACGCCGCGAAAGATCCTTTGCAAGCTCGAAGGCGTGGTCTTTGGCCATTTCCAAATCACCCCAAACGGAACGAAATGCCTTGCGAAGCGTACTCGGCTTGGCCGGATCGTACCAAGCCAAGGAATCCAGAATGGATGGATCCAAATGCGTTTGCAAATAGTCTCGCGCTGCTGGCCGATCCGCGACAATGATCGGAATTCCAGCGGCCAGTGCGGCCGGGAATGTGGACCGCAATTGAGCGTCTTCGTTCTGGACGACCGCGTCAACGGAACGCCAAATCTCGGTCATGTCGGAGAACGACCCAGGAATCGCGACGACGCTGCGAACGCCTTCCGCCTTCAATTCGGAATGAACCCAATCGCGGATTTTCCCATCACCGAGGATCCAGATCCTCAAATCCTGATCGCGTGCGGCCAGGAACCTAGCACTTTGGACCAATGCTCCCACGCCACTTTTGGACGACGCCGGCCCGGACATTGGACCGCACCACAAAAGGACTCGCGAATCGAGATCGGTGGTCAGATCAAGGTTGATGCCGCGCAAACTTCGGCGTGCTGCATCGCGTTCTTCTTGCGTCACCGCGATTGGTCGATGAAATCCAATGGGTCGTCGCCGAAGCTTTTCCGCAGGGACTCCATGAGAAACCAAGAACCGATCTGTCTTGGCGTGTTCCGTGATCACAGCATCTAAACGACTGCAGGATTGAAGTGCACGTCGTCCACTTCGCGCGGTCTGGCACCACTCCGTGTCGGAGTCATCGCCCCAACCACCACACATAGCAACACCCACCGGCGAATCATCTCGCGGTGCTTCCGCAGCCGCTGACTCCATCGCGATGGAAATCGCTCGCGACTCCTCTCGCAGTTGATCGCAAACGATCGCGTCCAATCGCGGCATCCGTTCGACCAACCAGTGGCTCAGATGCCGAACGTAGCGCTGCGTCGACCAATCACCTCGCGGGGCCGAGGCCACACGGTGAACCTTCACATCGCCCAACATGATTTCGGTCGGCCATGTGTTGCCATGACGTGGCGTCACGACTTCCACCTGCATGCCCCAGTTCGCCAATCGCTGGGTCAAATCAAATGTTGCCGCGGCCGCTTCGTGTCGCCCCGCGCAGTGTGGCCAAAAATGCCGAGCGACGAACATCACCCGAGCCACACTCACTGGCGTGCCGTCGCTTCAATCTCGTCGGGTTCCAACACACCGATGAATGGCAAATTGCGATACATGTCGAGGTAGTCCAGACCGTAGCCAACCACGAACTCATCCGGGATTTCGAACGCGACGAAATCAGGCTTCGGACCGATCTGCTTTGGCCGCAACTTCTTCAGCAGCACCGCCGTCGAAACACTCGAGGCTCCCATCTCGGCGATTGCTGCGCTGAGTTTGGTCAGGGTGGCTCCCGTGTCATAGATATCGTCCACCAACAACACATCGCGATTCTGCACATCGATCAGCATTTTGGAATCGATCTCCAATTTGCCCGCTTGAGTTCCACCGCGATAACTCGACGCGTGAATCACGCCGACCCGCTGTGGCATCGACAACCGGCGAATCAAATCCGCGAACAACACCAATGATCCGGTCATCACAGCAACTACCGTGATGGGACGGCCGCCATAGTTGGAATCGATTTCCTTGGCCAACTTGGAAACGCCGTCATCGAGCTGGGATTCGTCAATCAGCGTTCGCATGGCGGGTCAAAGTGAAATCGAGGTTCGAAGAAGATCAGAGCGGGCAACGCGATTGAATGTCGCGCGACGAGTGTTAAATGGTTCCGATTGCGCAAACCGGCGAAACGGCATCAAATTTCCCGATCGAGTCACCCCTGATGCGGGAACGTGGTCGATCGATGCCAGGCCGGGATTTGATCCGAAGGTAAGTGCTGGGTCGTTTCCATCGGCAACCCATTTTGCCCTATCAATCGTGGATCGAACAGACGCATGACGCCATCGCAAAAATTGGCTCGGGCTCGTCACTGCTTCCAAGCTTGGCTGAACGCTCAGCCTGAAGACGATTCACCGCAAACCATTCAAATTCGCCCGAGTGAAACGAAGGCTGAATGGAGCGAATCGGTTTTCATCTGCGACGGATTCTATCGAGGCCGCCGTTTTCGAACCGATTCGGCATCGGCGATCTGGTTCACGGAAGAGCACGAATTGAAGATCCACGACGCCGATGGATCCTGCGTGGCGACACTCACTTCGGCCGAGATGGAAGCTCAGTTCGCCGCCGCCCAACCTCAGACCGACACAACTCAATCCGAGCCGCTACGTCGAGCAGCCTAATCGGAATGCATCACGACTCGAGGAACTCCAACCGTTTTTCGAGAGCCTCGAGTTTCGCGGTCACGCTGTCGAGCCGATTTTGAATCTTGTCGATGCGGTCGTCATTGGCCGCTTTTGCCGCAAGCGTTTCGGCGGGCTCCGATTTCGCCGCCGTCGCACTCGAAGCATCTTGCTTGTTGATTTTGTCGACCAGGTACAAGCGTTCTTGCGGCGTGTACAAGCAATGCGAAAACGTTTGCCCGCGACCGGGCGGCGTCAATGATTCGACCAGTCCCTTTTCGGTCAGCGAATCCAGTTCGGTTTTGAGCGAATCCAGATCAGGAAACTTGTGCATGCGAGACGCTCGCGTGCGAAGTTCGCCGGCCGTCTGAGGCCCACGCAGCATCAGCTCCGTCACGATTGCCGCCCCGGGACTGTCGACTCCCAACCATTCGTAGGCGGCGTGTCGATACTTCGTCACTCTCCCGCTGCCTTGAATTTCACGGGCAGCACCGGCCGCACGAAGTTCGTCGAGTGCCAGCAATGCATCGGACTCATCCACCTGCATCTGCGGCGATCGATTTGATTTTTGATTGCAGCCCGTGATCAAACCTGCCAACGAAAGCGGGTAGCCGTCGGGAGTCGTCTTGGCCTTTTCAACCAACACGCCCAGACATCGTCTCGCGGTGGCGGACAATGGCTTCGGCTGGCTGGTTTCGTTTTCAGCGGCGTTTTCTTCGTTCATCCAATTTCCTTCTTGGTGCAAACGCTCATCGTAACTTTTTCGCGACTTCTTGGCAGCAACCGAGGATTTCCGCAAGTCGCTCTCTCGAAGCGGGGCTCCAGACCGTATCATCATGCGTTGGGCTGCTCACGAGGATGCGGCCACAAACTTTTCGACTTGTGTAGGTGGAGCCGCTGACGGTGGACACATATTTAATCATCCTGATTGTTCTAGTCGCTTTGCTGGCCATCGCGATCGCCATAGCCGTCTGGAAACCGCGTTTTTTTGTTCGCTGCTTGTTTCGTCCGGTGCTGGAAGTTTTCTATCGAAAACGAGTCGTGGGTTTGGAGAACTTTCCGGCCGAAGGCGGCTGCCTCTTGGTCAGCAACCACATGTCGTGGATCGACGGAATCTTGATTCTGTGGGCTCTTCCGCGAAACGTTCGATTTGTGGTCGATGGTGGAAACTTCACGTCCAAGATCGGTGACTATCTCGGTCGAGCCTTCGATACGATCTTCATGATGGGCGGCCCGAAATCGATCGGGCGAGCCATCCGCGACGCGCGAGAAGGACTGAACAACGGCGACGTGGTGGGGATTTTTCCCGAAGGAACGATCACCCGAACCGGGCAACTGCAAGCGTTCCGTCCAGGGATGACCAAGATCCTGAAGAACACCGATGCGAAGATCGTTCCGGTTCACTTGGAAGGAATGTGGGGCAGCATATTCAGCTTCTCCGGCGGCAACTATTTTTGGAAATGGCCAGACAAACTGCGTCGCACGATCACGGTTTATGTCGGTGAACCATTTCCCGCCGATGCTCCCATCTCGGCCGTTCGCAACAAAGTGCAAGCGTTGGGTTCCCAAGCCCAAATCGATCACCGCCGCGAATTTCCTGTGTTGGCACGACAAGTCCTGCGGGTCTGGCGACGCCGAGGCAAACGACTACAAGCCGCTGACACTTTGGGCACCGAAGTCGGTGGCCGAAAACTTTTGATCAACACTTTGGCACTTCGTCGTTGCCTTCGTCGAGAAGTCTTCGCGAAAGACGAACAGTTCGTTGGAATTTTGCTTCCACCCAGCGTGGGTGCAGTCGCGGTGAACGTGGCACTCGCTGCCGATCGTCGCGTCAGTGCGAACCTGAACTACACCGTCAGCAGCGAAGTGATGAATCACTGCATCCGCGACGTTGGCATCAAGCATGTGCTGACCAGCGACCGCTTCCTCGAAAAGATCGATGTGGAACTGGATGCAGAGATCGTCTCGTTGGACAAACTCAAAGAGAAGGTGAGCTTGGCCGACAAGGTCATCGCTGCATTGCAAGCGACCATCGTTCCAAGCTGGTTGCTCGATCGGATCCTGGGCCTCAACAAAGTCCAAAGCGATGATTTGCTGACGGTCATTTTCACAAGCGGATCCACTGGAATGCCCAAGGGCGTGCTGCTGTCCAACTCGAACGTCAGTCACAACGTCGATGCGGTCAATCGTGCGATCCGTCTCAACACCGAGGACGTCGTCATCGGTGTGCTGCCATTCTTTCACTCATTTGGCTACGCGGTCACTTTGTGGGCAGCACAAACACTGGGGCCCGCGGGTGTCTATCACTTCAATCCTTTGGATTCCAAGCAAATCGGCAAGCTCGCTGAGAAGTACAAAGCCACCGTGTTGCTCGGCACACCGACCTTCATGCGAGGTTACCTGCGACGCATCACTCCGGAGCAGTTCAAAAACCTCGACGTCGCTGTCGTTGGAGCCGAGAAGATGCCAGCCGACCTGTTCGACGCCTTCGAAAAACGTTTCGGCGTGCGTCCTGTCGAAGGATACGGCACGACGGAAATGAGCCCGTTGGTGAGCGTAAACATTCCGCCCTCGCGTTCGGCGGCAAAGTTTCAACCCGACCGAGTCGAAGGCAGCGTTGGACGTCCATTGCCTGGCATCTCAGCGAAAATCGTTTCGCCCGATGATGGAACCGAACTGGACGCGAACGAAGATGGAATGCTGCTGGTCACCGGCCCCAACGTGATGCGAGGCTACGCGAATCGAGACGACTTGACCAAAACTGCCGTCGTCGATGGATGGTACACAACCGGCGATATCGCCCACATCGACAGCGATGGCTTCTTGCACATCACCGGTCGCCTGAGCCGTTTTTCGAAAATCGCTGGCGAGATGGTGCCACACGTTCGAATCGAAGAAGAGCTCGGAAAACTTCTTTCGGAAGGCGATGACGACGATCAAGTTCGTGTTTGTGTCACCGCAGTTCCTTGCGATCGCAAGGGTGAACGAATCATCGTCTTGCACCTGCCAACATCCCAAACTCCGGACTCACTTCGAGAAGGATTGAAAGCGGCCGGGTTGGCCAACCTGTTCATCCCATCAGCCGATAGCTTCTACGAAGTCAGCGAGATCCCGTTGCTCGGAACGGGCAAACTGGACCTCAAAGGTGCCAGAGACCGAGCCGGCGAGCTGACGATGGCGAGCTGCTAATTTGCTCAGCGACATGTCTGCAAGAGCATCGAATTCGCGAACCGATCACATGAGTGTGATCAGTTTGTTGCGCTGCCGATCTCGTCTTCCAAGCTGACTGGCGAATTCAAGTCGATTGCTTCGAATCGACCTCGATACAAAAGGCGTTCCCACCAACGAGCCTTTCTCAAAGATCGATCGCCCGCGTTCACCAAATGGCGTTTGCCACGACGGGTGCAAATCTTCAATTGGCTGTCGTCAAGAACCTCCTCCACGACCCAGTACTTTTCGACAACGTACCGGTAGGTGTTGCCTTTTCCTGCGGCATGAACGTCTGACGCACGTGGTCCCGGCGAAACACTGCTTTTGTGTTTGCGGTAGATCACCCAGTCATTTCGCTGAAATTGATTTGCGGCCAATGTCATTCCTGAGACGCGGACTTGAGACGGGTTTCCCTCTAAGAATGATGGCAGCTTTCGGAAAAGGACACAATTGGTGAAGGGATCGATCTGTCCAGGAACGCGAAATCGCTTCGAGGCAAAGACCTCCAAGCGATTCGCAATGCATCCAAAGACCACAGCGACTATTTCGCGGAAAAGTGGAACACGGTGGTCGTGTCGTACTTCTCACCCGGCTTCAAAATCGACGATGGAAATGAAGGTTGGTTGGGACTGTCTGGATAGTGCTGGGTCTCCAAGCAGAAACCCCCACGATGCACGTAAGGCTTGCCAGACTTCCCTTCCAGCCGACCGTCCAAGAAGTTTCCGCAATAGAATTGGATTCCCGGCTCACTAGTGTGAATCTCCATCATGCGGCCGGTCGTTGGCTCGGACACACGAGCGGCCAACGTCAGCTCGCCCGACTCATCGGACGCATTCAACACGAAATTGTGGTCGTATCCCAAACCGAACTTGAGTTGTTCATTCTCGACACCGACGTCGCGTCCGATCGACTTTGCTTTGCGAAAATCAAACGGCGTTCCTTCCACATCACGTAACTCACCGTTGGGAATCAACGTCGAATCAACCGGAGTGAACTTCGACGCGTTCAACATCAGTTCGTGATCAAGAATCGTTCCGTTGCCCTCACCCGCCAAGTTGAAGTAGGTGTGCTGAGTCAGGTTGATCGGCGTGGCTTTGTCCGTGGTCGCTTCGTATCGGACGATCAACTTGTTCTCATCCGTCCATTGGTAGGTGACCACAACGTTCAAGTTGCCCGGATAGCCTTCTTCACCGTCTTTGGCCAAGTACGACATCTTGAGTGCTGGTTTGCCATCCACCGCGGTCGGCTCGGCATCCCAAACGACTTTGTCGAACCCGATCACACCACCATGCAAATGGTTGGGACCATTGTTGGTCGCCAACGAATAGTTCTCGCCATCCAACGAGAATTCACCGTTGGCGATTCGGTTGCCATAACGTCCAACGATGGCACCAAAGTAAGGCTTGTCGACCGCATTGATGTAGCTTTCAACTGAGTCGTAACCCAACGCAACATCGCCCATTTCTCCATCACGATCTGGAACCACAATCGATGTCACGATTGCGCCAAAGTTTGTGATCTGAACCTTCGCACCGGACTTGTTTTCCAGAGTGTAAAGCTCGATCGAATCAAAGTCTTCGACCTGCATCGCGTCTTGAGCATAGACCGGAATGGCGAGGCATCCGGTCATCAACAAACCCGCGAACCATTGGGCAACTGATTGGTTCATTTGAAATCTCCAAGAAGCGATAAACGTGAATTTGACAGGGGACGTTGGCGAGCGGTCGCGACGGACTCAGATGGCGAAGAAGGCGTAAACACCTAAACACAACAGGACTAAAACGCCACCGACATAAGGTGCTGGTTTCCAAGGTGTCAGGTCAACCAGTTTGGCATCGCGTTGTTCGTAGGGCGAATCTCGGCGGATCCCCATCGCGACCATGATCAATTGCAACGCGACCAAAAGAACGAACACAGCGCCCATGTAGTGGAACCCATTGCCGAAGACCGATGCCAACCATCCTCCGTCACCTCCGCTGAAGAATGTGCCAATCACCATCAGCACCAACCCGACGAGCAGCGCGACCATCGCGGATCGCCCGTCTGCGGTCTTGTGGAACAGTCCCAGCAGAATCACCGATGCCAACGGGATGAAGTAAACACCATTCAAACCTTGGAAAAAGCTGAACACACCGTCGCGTCCGTAGAACACGAGCGGCGCGGCGATGACCGCGAAAATCGCCACGACGAAACTGCAAACCTGGCCCGACAGACGCACCTGTTTGGTGGTCGCGTCCGGTCGAATGTATTGCTTGTAGACATCCAATGAGAACAACGTCGCGGCCGAGTTCAGGACGGAGTTGAACGTCGAAAGTATCGAGCCGATCACGACCGCCGCGAAGAATCCCAGCAACCATTCCGGCAACACTCGGGCAACCAATGCACCGTAGGCTTGGCTCGACTTCCATTCTCCATCTTCGTTGACGCCCACCGAATCGATCATCTCCTGATCACCAGCGGTGACGACCAAGTAGGCTGCGGCGATTCCTGGCAGGACCAAGATCAGCGGTGCCAGAATTTTGAAGAAAGCGGCTAAAAGAACACCCTTTTGACCCTCGGCCAAATTCTTCGCACCGAACGTCCGCTGAATGATTTGCTGGTTCGTGGTCCAGTAAAAAAAGTTCAGCAACAACACTCCGGTGAACAACGTCGGCCAGTGAGTCGATTCATCCTCTGCACCGAGCGAGTGAAAGGCATCAGGGTCGGCTTCGTGAATTTTCTGAAGAGCTCCGCTGATCCCTCCATCATCGCCGGCAACGACTTGCAGCGAGAAGTAGGTGATCATCAATCCGCCCACCAGCAGACCCGCGCCGTTGAACGTGTCGGACACCGCGATCGCACGCAGACCACCAAAAATCGCGTAGGCACCACCGAGCGACGCGATGAAGACGAGCAGCATCCAAATCATTTGGTAGTCGGTGACACCGAACTTTTCGTTCAGCGACAGCATGCTGTTCAGTCCGTTGGCACCCAGGAACAGCACGAACGGCAACAGGATCAGCATGTATGCCACGATAAAGATTCCCGCGGTCAGGGCGCGAACCCCGCGACCGTAACGTTCTTCTAAAAACTGCGGAATCGTGGCGATACCGGATTTCAGGTAACGGGGAAGGAAGACCAATGCCAAAACAACCAGCGATATCCCGGCAACAACCTCCCAACACATCACCGACAGCCCATCGCTGAACGAGTCCGCGTTGAGCCCGACCAATTGCTCCGTCGACAAATTCGTCAACAAAAGCGAACCGGCGATGAAGACTCCCGTCAGCGACCGCCCGGCTAAGAAATAGCCCTCATCCGTGTCCACATCGCTGCCACGCGTTTTCCACCACGTCAAAAACGCCACCATGCCGGTGAAGAAGAGAAAGGAAATCAGCGTGGTGGTGTTCATGGACATCCTCGGGGTTGCATCATGCAAATGGGTTCGCGGCAAGACGACATACCATACAGCGTCATATGGTCGCTTACAGCCGCCACAAAGATTTTTCTGCCTTTCGATGCACGTAAATGGCTCTGATCTTCCCGTCAGGCGACCGATGTCCGCCGATCGCCTCGGAACGGACCAGCAATCCGGCACACACAACTAAGACATATTACCTTTTTGTTCCCGCGAGTGACGTCAGGTCTTTGCCAGCGAATTGGCGTTCCGCTCGTCGGAATTGGAGGGACTGGCTATCGCCCACCGGCTGAATTTCGCAAAATGACTCGTTCCACGCCCGCCCCACCGTCAGGGCATCCGCCCGCTATCCGAATTTTCGCCTGCTCCACACTCATGGCCCAACGTTCACGCAAATCCCGAGACGCTGAGTCCAATCCTGGCGAGAAATCGACCGAAACCGATTCAAAGCCGGACTCCGCAAAAGGCTCCAAACCGAAGCCGGAGCAAATCAAAGTCAATCCAAAGGTGTTCAACGGCGACTCGCAAATTGAAGTCGACGGTATCCAGGTCGACTTGCGAAATCGTTACCTGGCGGCATTTTTGGCGTGGCTGGTTCCCGGTGCGGGTCACTACTACCAAGGTCGCCACACCAAGGGCACTTTGTTCGTGATCAGTATTCTCTCGATCTGGATGTTGGGCTTCGCCTTGGGTGGCTTCCACGTCGTTTACGCCTCTTGGTATCCCGGTGACAAACGCTGGCATTATTTTCTTCAGGCCGGCGTGGGTTCTGCGGCATTGCCCGCTCTGGTTCAAGGCAACCGAATGCGTTTGGCGACGGACAATCGTGGTCGAACCCGCTCGGACTACGAGCCTTTGTGGAATGGTTTCATGGCACCTCCGCATCGTCCCGTCGATGAATCGGAGGCTGACGAAGTTGCCGCTTGGTACGCCCGGCGCGGTTCGGGATACGAAATGGGGACTTGGTACACGATGATTGCCGGGCTGCTGAACTTCTTGGTGGTTTACGACGCGTTTGGGGGCCCCTTGGCAGTGCCGATCAGCGGCCGCAAGAAACGCGAATCGGAATCATCGGAGGGCTCCACCCAAGACGGAGACGCTTCGCCCGCGTTTGCGGAAGGCGTCTGAAGCAATCACACTTTTCCTGCGATACCCATCGCCTTTTCTATTCAGCTGACTTTTCTGTCGAAGGACGCGCGTTGAACAAGCCTGCTCGCTCCAAACCTCATGTGGCTCTGACGGTCGAGACCGCGACCGTCTACGGACGTGAAGTTCTCTCCGGAATCATGCGTTTTATGCGAACGCAAGAAGACTGGTCGGTCTTCCTCGAACAACGCGACCTGATGACCTCGCCACCTTCGTGGTTGAACGACTGGCAGGGCGACGGAATCATTTCGCGAGGATCTACGGACGAGATGATCGAGGCCGCAGTTCAGCGGAACATTCCCGTGGTCGAACTGAATGATCGCAGCGAAGTCGATAAAGCTCACGTCCGCAGCGATGACGCCAAGATTGGCGAAATGGCGGCTCGACATTTGATGGAACGCGGGTTCCAACACTTCGCCTTCTGCGGCTTCGACTTCGAAGCTTGGTCGCAACGACGCGAAGAAGCTTTTGTCAAAACGATCCAACAAGAAGGTGGCCACTGCGACTCCTTCAATTCGCCATGGATGAACCTCGCACGCCCCTGGGAAGAAGACCAGCAAGCGATCTCGCAGTGGCTGCAAACGCTCCCCAAACCCTGCGGAATCTTCACCTGCAACGACTTGCGAGGCCAACATGTCCTGGCCGTTTGCTCGACATTGGAACTGACCGTCCCCGAAGAAGTTGCCGTGATTGGCGTCGACAACGACGAACTGCTGTGCCAGTTCTGTCAGCCGCCGCTTTCCAGCGTCATCCCGAATGCGGAAGCCGTTGGGTTCCTGGCTGCTGAACGTTTGTCCCGTTGGATGAAAGGCGAATCGCATCACGAATCACAGCAAGTCGTGGCCCCGACCGGTGTCGCGACTCGCTTGTCGACCGATGTCGTCGCGATCGATCACCCCGAGGTCGCATCAGCTTTGGCCTACATTCGCCAACATGCTTGCGAAGGACTGACCGTCGACGAAGTCTTGCAAAACGTTGCCGTTAGCCGCAGCACCTTGGAACGGCAACTCCGCCGATACCTGGGGCGAACGCCACAACAAGAAATCCGCAACGTCCAGCTCAAACGCGTTCGAGAACTGTTGGTCACCACCGAAATGGCCGCCGAGCAGATTGCTTATCGGGCGGGGTTCGATCATCCGGAATACATGCATTATGTGTTCAAACGTGACCTGGGAATGACCCCCGGCCAGTACCGGCAAAGCGTCCGCGGCCAAGAAAACTGACTTTCGACCGCCGCGACTCAGCCGGATCGGCCGCCAACACGAGCGATTTCCGTTGGAAATGCTTGGTGAACGCAGTAAGAAAATTTGGCTTGGGGGCCGAAACCAAGTATACTGATCCGACCTTGATCGCTCCCGGTCTAGCCTCTCAACCACCGATTTGCAGCCTTTTTCAGGTGTGGTGGTTTGTTCGGCGACGGGATCGCTCACGCAGGGTGCCGAATCGATGGTGGATTTCGCCGTCCAACAACCATCTTTGATTCAGCGCCCGACCATTACTTCTCCCTGCACACTGATTCTCAGGATGTTGACCGTGAATCGCCACACCTTCTCTCGCTGCACCCCAACTTCGTTCTTCGGAATGAGCTCTCTGATGTGCGTTGCCGCTCTCGGTTTCGCCGTCGCGAGTTTTGCATCGCCTTCCACTGCCAACGCTGGTGGCGAGGAAGCAGTCGTCAACGGCTTGTTCGAAGCCATGGACGCTGGGACCGTCGAAGCCAAGTTCATCCCTCAGTCGTCGGCAAAAGCCAACCTGTTGGTCAAGAACTTGACTGACAAACCTCTTCACATTCACGTTCCTGCAGCCTTCGCTGGTGTTCCTGTTCTTGCTCAAGGCATGATGGGCGGCGGCATGGGAGGCATGGGCGGTGGCATGGGAGGCATGGGCGGCGGCATGGGTGGCATGGGCGGTGGCGGTGGCGGTCAAGCCATGGGCGGCGGTGGCGGCATGGGCGGCGGCATGGGAGGAATGGGCGGCGGCATGGGTGGCGGCATGGGAGGAATGGGTGGTGGCATGGGTGGCTTCATGCGAGTCGCACCAGGACGCACATCCAAGATGGCCCTCAACACAGTTTGCCTCGAACACGGCAAGCCAGAGCCAAACGCCAAAATGAAATACACAATCGCTCCGCTCGACAAAGTCACCAAGGACCCAGCCGTTGCCGCTTTGTGCGAAGCTCTTGGAAATGGAGTCATCGCTCAAAACACCGCTCAAGCCGCGACTTGGCACCTGACCGACGACATGTCCTGGAACGAGCTTGCTGCTAAGAACCGCAAGGAAAGCCAGTACACCGGCAACGAGCCTTACTTCACCTCGTTCGAATTGCGTGCAGCATCCAACGTGGTGAGCGAAGTCAAACGCATCGCTCAGAACCACCAGGACAAACTGGAATCGAGCGAAAAGACCAAGGGTGGCCTGACCTTGGACAACAGCTACGGCGGCTGAGTTTGCCCGTCGCCGAGTGACATGCCAAAGCGACCACAGAGAGTGGTCATGAATTAGAAACCAACTTTACCTGCGAGGACTCAGTGGTCCTCGCAGGTATTTTTATGCCCGTTGGTTGCGTTCAGCGACAGCACTCGCTGAACTGAAGAATCAGTCGTCGTCCGAAGCGACGGCTTCTGTCTTTCCGGCCTTCAATCGCAAGAATGCGTCGAAGAAACCCTGCAGTTCGCTGCCATCGAGCACGCTGTTGAAGTTGCCGACGTAGTGGCCCGTCCGAGCGTCTTTGACTCGTTGATCGGGATGCAGGAAGTAGTTCCGAATCTGGCTACCGAAACCGGTTCTCGCCTGAGTCTCGTACTTCTTGGCTTCCTCCGCTTCGCGGCGTTCCTCTTCCACCCGAGCCATCTTTGCCCGCAACATTTTCCAGGCGGTGTCCCGGTTCTGGTGCTGACTTCGTTGGTTCTGACACTGCACGACCGTGTTGGTCGGAATGTGGGTCAAACGAATGGCACTGTCCGTTTTGTTGACGTGCTGACCACCCGCTCCACTGGCCCGATACGTGTCTTCGCGAACATCCTTCTTTTCGATGTTCACCTCGATCGAATCGTCAATCTCAGGCGAAACACTCACCGCAGCAAAGCTCGTCTGACGCTTGCTTTCGCTATTGAACGGGCTGATCCGAACCAACCGGTGCATGCCTTCTTCGCCCTTCAAATAGCCATACGCCATCGGCCCCCGAACCGCGATCGAGGCATGGTTGATCCCCGCCTCCTCGTTTTCCTGACGGTCGAGCAGTTCGATTTTGTATTCCTGGCCCACCGCCCAAGCGGAGTACATCCGCAGCAGCATATCGGCCCAGTCGTTGGCATCCGTCCCACCGTCGCGAGCGTTGATTGTCACGATCGCACCGGCGGAATCGTTCGGTCCGTTCAGCAACGCCTTGAGTTCGAGATCGTCCAGGACAACCTCGAGCCGATCAATCTCCGAGCGAACCTCGCCCTCGATCGAATCGTCTTCCTCTGCCATCTCAAAGAGGGCTTCCAAGTCCTCGGCTGATGACTCAAGCTCATTCAAAGGAGAGACGATTCCCTTCAGACCCTTCAGCTGCATCACAACCTTTTGAGCTGCTTCGCTGTCGTCCCAAAAATCGGGAGCTCCCATCTGACCTTCGATTTTTTTGATCGCGTCGTTTTTGCCAGAGTGGTCAAAGAGAGTCCTGAAGCTGGACCAGGCGGCTGCGGATCGCTTGGCTGCGTTGTGTTAATTCAGCGTCCATGACGAAATGTCCCTCTCGGATATGATGGTAAATAGGCGAGGCCGTGCACGGCGTGTGCAAGGCCCGCCAATTGTTCTTTTTTGGTTATCGGATTCTACATGTCTCGCGTGGTTCTCGCGATGAGTGGCGGCGTTGATTCCAGCGTCGCAGCCCACCTGCTTTTGCGTGACGGTCACGAAGTGATCGGTGTCTTCATGCGCCATGGCGAAGCCTCCGCCGCCGCTTGCCGAATCGATTCCGACGAGCCCCAAAATGCGAATCCGCTGAACCTGCCGGTGCTGGGCGATTCCGCAGGCGGAAAACGAGCCGACCACAAACAAGGCTGCTGCAGCGCGACCGATGCCGCCGACGCCCGCCGAGTCGCGATGTCGATGGGTATCCCGTTCTACTCGCTCGATCTGCAAGAAGACTTCCGCAAGATCGTGGACTACTTCGTCGACGATTACCTCGCCGCACGTACACCCAATCCATGTGTGAAGTGCAATCACTGGATCAAGTTTGGCCGCCTGTTCGATTATGCCGATGGTGTCGACGCTGAGTTCGTCGCGACTGGACACTATGCGCGGATGGTTCATTCCAACGGCCGGTCCGAACTGCATCGCGGATTGGACGGGCACAAGGACCAGTCCTACGCTTTGTTCGGAATCGACCCAGCCCGCTTGCCACGCATGATGTTGCCCGTCGGCGATTTCACCAAACCCGAAATTCGCGAAATGGCGACGTCGCTTGGACTGGGTGTATCGGACAAAAAGGACAGCCAAGAAATTTGCTTTGTCACCCAAGGTCATCACAGCGACTTCGTCAAATCGCGTCGCCCTGAAATGGTCGGCGCAACCGCCGGCGAAATCGTGACCACCAATGGCAAAGTGGTCGGCGAACACAACGGCTTCGAAGCCTTCACCATCGGCCAACGCAAACGACTCGGTGTCGCGATGGGAGAGCCACACTTTGTCATCCGCATCGAACCGGATACCCGCCGCGTTGTGATCGGGCGATCAGAAGAATTGCTGCGTCCGGGATTGATTGCGGATCAATGCAATTGGTTCGTGACACCGGAAGAACTTGCCGAGGCCAAATCAGTCGGCATCCAGATTCGTTACAACGGAAAACCTCACCCCGGCCGTGTTGAGATTGACGAATCCGATCCAACTCAAATGAAGGTGATGTTCAGCGAACCACAAGCTGCGGTCGCACCGGGCCAAGCCGCCGTCGTCTACGACGGAGAACGAGTCCTCGGCGGAGGCTGGATCACTCAAGCCATCGATCGTGATAGGGGTAGGGAAGTCCGGTTGAGCCGGACTCCCCTCCCTCAGAACCGTACGTGCGGTTCTCCCGCATACGGCTCGCCAGTCAGTGGGT